>JAGAIK010000365.1 GCA_017626625.1 Roseburia sp. | reverse complement strand
CCCTGCTTAAAATAACTGAGATTTGAGTAAAGCTGTACCTGCTGAAATGCGACCAATACCTCGCTTTCCATTCCGCTCATAATAAGATAGGTATTCATTTTACTGTTATTTTCTTTTAAGGAGGACAGTGCCATAATATTCGCTATGACTGCCACCAGAAAAACCCCGCCTAAAACTGCCACCAAAGAAATCACTTTACTTCCAATGCTTTTTTTCATGCTCTACCTCCCTCAAAACCTCCGTAAGCATTTCCTCCGTCACTTTCAAAATTTCCGCTATTCTCTCTTTCGAAATATCATCGTAATGGATGCCCACTTCCACCACCGCAGGAAGCCCGGTCTGTCTGCAAAGGCTCTCTGCCCAGCTATGGGCGATACCTGTTTCTTTATGTCCCGGAAAAGTAACATCCCTGACGCAAAGTTCACCTTCCTCATCCGCTATGGAAACTGCACCAATGTGCTCTCTGTCACCGCCAAAGAGAATAACATTGATTCCTCCTTCCAAAAGGGTGACAGCCGCTGTCAGTTCCCTTCCATATAACTTTCTGTTTCTGCGAAATTCCTGCATTTCCATTGCCGTCACTCCTCTCCCGTCCAGCGGTGAAATTCCTGTCCTTCTATTCCAAACTGGTCAAGTATTTTTCCCACAATATGTCTGGTGCAGTCCTCCACCGTCTGCGGATGATTGTAATAGCTTAACATGGGAGGAAGCACCACCGCCCCCATCTGGGAAAGCTCATAAAGATTCCTCAGATGAATTGTTCCAAGGGGACACTCCCTCGCCACCAGCACCAGCTTTCTGCGTTCCTTTAAAGTGACATCCGCCGCGCGGAGCAACAGATTATCGCTGTAGCCGCTGACGATTCCCGCCACAGTTTTCATGCTGCATGGGACAACAATCATGCCAAGGGTTTTATAGCTGCCGCTGGCAGGACCTGCACCGATATTTCCATTATCATAAACCACGTCCGCTAACCGGTGAAGCTCTTCGATGGAGCAGTCTGTCTCCTGCTTTAAGGTCATTTCCGCACCTTTTGTATAGATAAGATGTGTCTCGATTTCCTGTATCGCCTCTGCGCCGGAAGATATGTTCTGCGCATTTTCCCTATACTGTCTGAGTTGTCTCAATAATTCCACCGTAATCGGCGCACCGGAAGCCCCGCTCATACCTATGATTAAACGCTTTTTTTCCATATCTGTCCCATACCTTTCCGTTTCCTGTGGAAACTTTCTATTGCTATGAATAAATCTTATTTCTGCTCCTGCAGCACTTTATTTTTCATGCAGAATTTCCAGCAAATCGGAAAACTGCCTGAGCTTGTAATCTGCCTTCTCACAGCTTACAGCCTCCCCGATAGCGGCAGTCCGCATCCCACCTGCAATTCCGGCTTCGATTCCCGCCTCTGCGTCCTCCACCACCAGACAATGCTCCGGCTTTTCCCCTAAAAACTCCGCTGCCTTTAAAAACACCTCCGGGTCCGGCTTGGATTTCGTAATGTTCGTACCGTCAGAAATCTCATCAAACGCCTCCAAAAGCCCCACCCGCTCTAAAATAAATTTTGCATTCCTGCTGGAGGACCCCAGCGCCGTCTTATATCCCCTCTGTCGGAGTGCAGCAAGGGTATCCCTCACTTCATCGCTGACATCCGCCGGAGTCATGGTCTTTAACAGTTCCCTGTAAAACCCGTTTTTTTGCTCCGCTAATTCTTCCTTTTTTTCCTGACTTAAGAGGCTGCCCTCATAACGCTCTAAGATAATTTCCAGGCTGTCCATCCGGCTGACGCCCCGCAGTCTGTTGTTAATTTTTTCGTCAAAATAAATTCCCATCTCATCCGCAATCTTTTTCCATGCCTGGTAATGAAATTGATCCGTAAATACAATGACGCCGTCCAAATCAAAAATAACTGCTTTTATTTCCACGTCTTTTCCCTCCTACAGTCTGGTATCCGGCAGCCCGCAAAACGCATCCACCGGGCTGACTCCCACAAACTCACTTTTTCCAAGTATTTTTCCAAGTGTGGTGCAAATGGTTGTCCTTGTTGCCGTGTAGGCATTGATATAGGTCTTGATTCTCGGAATATCCTGCAAGTGATAGGGATTTGCAAAGGAAACAAACACCGCCGCCTCTTCATTGACAAAACGCGGAATGTCCAACGCATGTTTTTTACACCATTCAATCCGCACTGTCGTCTGGTTGCTTGCCGTCTGCATATTGGCGAGATACAGGGTCAGCCTGTCCTCCGGCAGCTTGCTGCTGCCGTGCAGTTCATCTTCATAAGGATTATAAATTTCTACCGCAAAGCCTTCCTTTTCCAAATACTCTTTCGCAATCTCCGTGACACTGCCGTCGCTGATGGTATCTTCTCCCAGTAAAACCAGCCTGACCTTCGGATAACGCTCCTTTTTCACCGGAAGCACATACGCCGTATCTTTCACCAGCGTAGCCGATTTTTCTGCGCACTCCCTGTGCCACAATGCAGCCGGAAGTTCACCGCTTTCCACCGTCTCCGCACTCTCTGCCGTCTCCGCACTCTCTGCCGCCTCAAAATATTCCGTCGTCTCAGCACTCTCTGCCGCCCCAAAATGTTCCGCCTTCTCAACACGCTTTGCATTGCCGCAATTTATCCCGCAAACCTTCGCCTTCAATGCCAGAATACGGGTTACTGCCTCATCTAACCGCTCCATGGTAAGCTTGCCGTCCTCTAACGCCTCCATCATATAGCGGTAATCCTCCGAAAAATCCGTATTAAATACCAGCATATCGCTGCCCGCCATAATGGATGCCGGAATGGCTTCCCGCCTTGGCATACTCATACAGTATCCGCCCATAATCGTAGCGTCCGTTGTGATAACACCGTTAAATCCGAACTCCTCCCGCAGTACCCCGGTGAGCATTTCCCTGCTTAAGGATGCAGGAAGGCAGTCCTCGAAATTCAGGGAAGGATTTTTCCTCCTTGCCACGTCAGGCTGGACAATATGTCCTGCCATAATACTCAAAAGCCCGTGCCCTATCATATTTTCGTAAACTTTTCCATAAGAGCCATACCATTCCTCTGCACTTAAGCTGTTGTATGTGGGGTGGAGATGATGGTCCCTGAAATCTACGCCGTCTCCCGGAAAATGCTTGGCACAGGCAGCAACGCCGCACTGCTGCACCGTCTGCATATAGATGTCGGTAAATTTCATCACCCGCTCAAAATCGCTGCCATAAGACCGGATATTGGTGATGGGATTTAAGTAATTCAAATCCAAATCCGACACCGGAGAAAAGGTCCAGTTGATTCCCACGGATTTTCCCTCCACGGCACATACCTTTGCAAATTTTTCCACCATTTCAGGAGAATCTGTAGCGCCCACCATCATGGGCCAGCCAAACAGCGTTCCGTCACTGATGGCTCCGGCACCGCCCTCCTCCAGATTTGCCGCCTTTAAAAGCGGCACCGGAGCTGCCTCATCCAGCACCTCATAATTACGCCTTATTTCCTCCGAGGGCGCCGGACGGTACAGCACTGCTCCTACCCCTTTCTTTTCTACCATTTCCCGGAGTTCTTCTATCCGGTAACCTCCGCCCATAACGCAAAATAGCTGCCCTACCTTCTGCTCTAAGGTAAGCTTTTGCAGCGATTCCTGCACCCAGTTTACCTGTGTTTCCTCTAAATAAAACGGATTTCCTTTTAAGTCCATACCCTGCCCTCCAACTCTTCTGTTTTTATATCACACCAGACCACTTGTCCTTGTCCACTTCCAAAAACTGCGCCCGGCGGAAATGCTCTTTTAATGCAAACGGCACAGTGCAGTCAAAAATCGTCTTACAGGAAATTCCTCTGTCTGCAATACTACTGCCGTAATCAGGAGATGAACTTGGGTCTAAGGGATGACAGCGCACACCCGGTATCGTTACGATGTCTTCATTTCCCTGAAATCTGGTATTCATCGCCCACAGCACATCATTGGTGTCAAAAATATCCACGTCCTCATCCACCAGAATCACATGTTTCAGCTCCGGAAAAGCGGAAAAGGCCAGCAGTGCCGCCTGCCTCTGTTTTCCCTCGTCCGTATGCACTGTTTTTCTGCACTGCATAACCGCCATATATTTGCCGCCTCCCGACGGATGGGCATAGACATTGGGAATTTTCCCCGGCAGCGCCTTTTCCACCATATTTAAAATACTGGCCTCTGTGGGGATTCCCGCCATATTCACATGCTCCTCGCCAGGACCGATACAGGTCTGCATAATGGGGTGTTTCCGGTGGGTCACAGCCTTCACCTTAATGAGCCAGCATTCACCGGAGGCTGCACCGTTATAACCCGGAAATTCCGGCATAGCATAGCCGGTGTGGGAATGCTGGTCCTCCACAACCTTCACTCCCGGCTGGATTTCTCCCTCGATGACATACTCCGCATTTGCAATGGCATTTTCCTCTATCGTCACACATTTATGAAGCTTCACTGCCTGCCCCCGCAGCGCCCCCGCAATGGAAAGCTCGTTAAAGCCCAGCGGTGTGGTGGGCGGTTCAAAACAGGAGGTCACCTCAATCGCCGGGTCTACTCCTATGCTGACAGAAATCGGCAGGGGGATTCCCAGCTCCGTTGCCCGCTCCGCCATGGCTCCGATATGCCTTGAACCGGGTTGTAAAAAAATAGAAAGCTCATCTTTTCCCTGAATGCACATCCGGTGTATGGTCACATCAGAACATCCGGTATCGGGATGGGTGGCGTAGCACATGCCGAGGGTGATATAAGGACCTGCGTCCACCGGAGTATTGGTTGGTGCCGGCACCAGTTTATGCAAATCAAATCCCGGCTCCCCCGCCAAATGCACCACCTCCTGACAGGGCGCTTCTTCCTCCGTCACCACAGGTTCTATGGGATTCTTTGCGCACTCACACAAAAGATGCCCCAGTTCTTCCTTTTTACAGCCGAAAAGCTGCGCCACCCGCTCACGGCTTCCCACTACGCCAATGGCAACACTGGCATCCTCAAATCCGTTTACATTATGAAACAGCATTGCCGGGCCGTTTACCTTTGTCGGACGCTGCACCGTGCCTCCCGCCCCCACATGACGGTAAACGCCGGACAGTTCCGCCTTCGGCTCCACGGGAATATCCGTCTCTACCAGCTGCCCCGGCGTCTGACGCAATACTTCCAACGCCGTCCTCAAATCCAAAATATCCGTTCTGTTATTCATCCTGTTACCCGTCCTTCCTCTCTATTTTACAAATCCTTGCCACAGGTCTGTCACGCTTCTGCCAACAGACTTCCTCAAGACAGCCGGCATTACTGTGCGCCCGCTCCCACAACCTTGTCAATCCACTGACAGACCTCTCCTGGATAATCGGCCTCACTGTGGGGCTGTTCCCACACCAGTGCGTAGTCTACATCTTTTCCTGCCTGCTCTAACAACAGCGCCAGCGTCATGCTAATGGAAAAAGAGGTATCTGCGTCGCTTGCCCCCACACGAATCCGGTAGTATTCTGCCTGCGTGCTCTCTTCCTTTGTCCCGATAAAATTCATGGGATTTGTCAGATAAATTCTTTTCTCTAATTCTTTATCCCCCTCTGCCTTCGCATACGCCTCATAATATTTCTCGTATTCCTCCGGAAATTCCTCCTTTAATTCCGCAATGGCTTCTGCAATCTGCCTATTAAAGTGCATATAATGCTGCTTTGGCGTTCCGAATACCCTGTTTTCCCCGCTGTCCATACCAAGAGTATCAAAGGAGGTGCAGGGCTTCATTCTTCTCCGGTGGTTTAACACGTAGCTGTCAAGGTCAGAAATTTTTGCCTCTTCTCCGTCCCAGGTAAGCCAGGCGGATTTGTCCTCCCCTTTTCTGGTCACTGTGGGCGGTGTGAAAGGCTCCTTCTCCATTCCCTTGGGAGGTCTTGACACCATATCCCCAAGAGTTGGCGGCTCCATAGGCACATCCTTTTGCTCCATGGGATTTTCCTTCCGCAGCGCCACCCCCGGTCCTGCATGTCCCTGCATCAAATCCGCCTTGTCCTCTTTTTCCTTTTCATCACCTCCCATGGGCGCCATCGCCTCATAGGTATAATTTCCCGAAATATAGTCTGAAACGCTGTACTCCACATCTAACTTTCCCTGCTCTAGCTTCTTTAAATAAACGCCAGCCGACTGGTTCAAAAGCTTCATTAAATAGCCGTAAGCGCTGCCGCTTCTTCCGTCCTCATGCAGCTTCACCGGAAGGGAAAGCTCATTGAAATAGGCAATGTATTTTTCATACAGCTTTTTCGATAAAGCCTCCTGAAAAGGTGTCATGACTCCAGCAGGGCCTGCCGGGGACGCTTCATTTTCCTTGTCTGCCGCAAACATCCACTCATAGGCAAGGTCGGCATGCTCCAAATCCACAATGGGACAGTAAATCTGCGCTGCATACACATCATCCCTTTCCTCCATAAACGCACCGTTTTCCCTTAAGTACGGCTCAAAATTCCGGTTATTTCCGGTGCTTGCCAGAAGAGTGGACATGGCTCCTCCGGCACTCCACCCCACAGATATAATACGTTCAAAATTCCCCGGAAGGCACTCTCTGTTATGGCGCAAAAAACGGATGCCCGTCTTTAAATCCACCAGATTGGCAGGCGCCTTTCCACACCAGTTTCCCATTTCATCCTTTGAATCACTTCCGCGGTTTCCGCAGGTGACATAGACAAAACCGTGCTCTAAATACTGATGCGCATAACATCTCGGTCCCTCTAACCAGGTGTGGGGCATCTGCATATAGCCAGCCGAATTATTTTCAAAAATCACCGGAACTGTCCGGGCGGTATAGCCATTCATTTCTCCCTCCGGATTCACAACGCCCGGCGCACTCATATATGCCCTGGGAACAAAAATGCTCATTCGCTGAAATTTCGGCGTGGTTGCTTTTTCCGTATACAAAATATCCTCTAAACACCAGCACTGGTATTTTTCATCCAAAACCCAGCTGTCCCTGCACCAGGAAAGCTCTAACGTCTCATTTGTAATAGAAATAGGTTCTCTCATGTTTTTCCTCCTGTCGCACCGCTCACTGCGGCTTAAAGCATTGTCTATGGAAAAGGGCCGCTCCATCTGACACCTTTGGGTTTTCTGAAGCAGCCTTATCCTGATTTATGTATTTATCTTGCCATCGGTTTCTCACCGGCTTCTTTCCGAATCTGCGGCAGATATTTTTCAACGTCCATTGCCAGCACTGCAATAATCAAAATAACGCTGAAAATAGCACCCAGCCATCCGTAGTCGAACTTGATTGCCGCTACGACCTTCTCAGACTGTACCGCACCCGGAGTGCCTACATATCCTACTGCCGCAAGAATCCATGCGGTCAGCGCAGAGCCTAAACCAATGCCAATCTTAGAGCCGATGGACTGGGAACATGCCATAAGTCCCTCGGAACGCACGCCGTATTTCCACTCTCCATAGTCCGCTGCGTCTGCAACAAATGCGTATACGCCTGCAAACATCGGTCCAATACCAACGGAGCGCAAAATCGTTCCTAACAGCAGCAGCGTGTGGTTCGTTCCCGCCATACCAATCAATGCAAATCCAATCACCATCAGCACGCCGCCGGAGGTCATAAAAGCACGCTTGGAAAACTTATTTACAAAATAGGGCATGAAAAACAGGATAATGATTCCCGGCAGCTGTCCCATACTCATAAGCGCCGTCATAAACATCGGCTCTCCCAGTACAACATTGCAATAATAAATCTGTGCGCCAATGGCATTGGCATTTACCAGCAGCGTAAGAGCTCCAATCAGAAGCGCCAGCCAGAAATAGCGGTTTTTCAAGGCTGCCGGAAGCTGTTCTTTCATAGGAACGGACGGCTTCTTTGTACCGCTGTTCTCTTCCTCCATTCCCACGGTTTCCTTACAGAAAATACCGGGAATTAAAATCAGCACTCCTGCAATAACACCAAGGATAATTCCTGTCACAGTCCAGCCGAACTTTATCTGAAGTCCGGTAATCATAGTTCCTACCACAAGACCTACAGCGTTGTTTACAATAGAAGAAACCGTGGATGTGGTATTACGATCCTTAAAATCACGGGTCATGCGTGCCAGCAATGCAGCATGTGCCACACCGAAAATCGTATATACAATACAATTCAGAAAAATATAAGTAACATACGCATATACCAGTTTCGCAGCTTCATCCCAGCCCTGGGGGACACTTAAGATTAGGATAATGCCGATACACATCAAAGGCGCTGCGATAATCAGCCAGGGTCTTGCCTTCCCTAACTTTGTGTTTGTCTTGTCTACAATACCGCCCATGGCAAGGTCTGTGACACCGTCTAACAGACGGCAGATGACAAACATGGTTCCTACTGCCGCTGCTGCAATCCCCGCCGTATCCGTATAATACGCCGTTAAAAAGGTTGCCAACAGGGTACTCATTACATTTCCGCCTCCGGCGCCGCAGCCGTAGCAGATTTTTTTCCATACAGGAATTTTTGCATTTTCGTTCATGGTAAAAATCCTCCTTTATCTTCTAATTAATTCCAAAGTTACTTCATCACCGCATCCAAAAAGGCAAATACCTCCGAAAGGTTTTCCTCCGTATAGAATGCGGCATCTTCATGGGCTGCGCCCTCAATGACGGAATAGGAGACATTTTCTGCGCCAATCACCTCCGAGAGACGTGCCGCAAAATTTTCCGACTGTGTATAGGGTACATTTTCATCTGCATTTCCCACCTGAATCCATGCGTGAAGGGTATAATCCTCCGGCAGACTCTCCTTATAGGTCTCCCAGTAGGTCTCATAGGTTTTCTCCTGGTCCTCTCCCACCGCCTGTCCTAAAAATGCACTTTCAAAAGAGCTTTCCGAAGAATAGCTTGTAGTTTCATTTCCCAGGGCGGCATATTCCTCGTCCATAGTATAAAATTCCACCGGGCCATAGAAATCCACCAGCGCAGTCACCGCTGAGCTTTCCTCCGCATTATCTGCCACATCTCCGTCCAGCTCCTCCACCTCCGGTGTCAGTGCCGTCATCAGGGATAAATAAGCGCCTGCCGACTCACCCCAGATTGCAATATGCTCCGTGTCAAAGCCGTACTCCTCTGCGTTGGCACGGACAAAACGCACCGCCGCTTTTACATCCGCAAGGGCTGCCGGGAACACCGCTTCTCCCGATTTGCGGTAGTCCACGCTGACAACCGCATAACCGTTTTTAAGACCTGCCTCAATCACAGGCTGTATCAGCTCCATTGCCTGGTCTCCAAACTTAAATCCGCCGCCATGCACCAGCACAATTACCGGATAAGTCCCTTCCTGCTCCGGCGTATAAATATCACACACCTGGGAATCGCTGAGGGAAGCATACGCCACCGTATTTTCCCCTGTCTGCTTTTCTCCCTTCACACCCTCTTCTAAAGGCGGCAGCTCTCCCGATTCCTGGGAGTAATTGACCGGTGTACAGTCCGCTCCCTCCAACGTCCACTTACAGGATTTGTCACTTTCAAAAAAGGTTGCCTGGGGCGCCGCTCCCTCAAAGGGACCTGTGACAATGACATCTCCCTCCAACGTATAGCTGCCCTCATAGGTAAGGCTTCCCTGTACCGGATTCTCCTCCGTAAGCACATAGGTTCCGTCCTCTTTTAATTCCAGTTTCCACGGAACCGTAAATGCTCCGCCCATCGCCTGTTCCTCAAAGGTGTAGCTCCCTGCTACCAGGGAAAAATCTGTTTCCGTTGCCGTTTCTGCGCCTGCAACCGCCACTTCTGTATTGCCTTCTCCCGCAGCATTTTCCTTACCGCCGCACCCTGCACACACTCCGGCAAACACCAGCGCAGCCAGCAAAACTGTCCTTCCTTTTTTCATAAACATCCTCCTTATGCCGTCTCTCCATACGATAGAAATTTCGCAGCAGATACGTTCTTCTACTTTAAATTTTCACGGATAAAATCAAAGACAACTTCCATATTCTCTTCCTCAAAAAACCGCTTATCCTCATGGTCAGCACCCTCTAAAGGAATAAATACCACCTTATCCTCTCCCGCTATACTGCGGATTGCCGCCACAAATTCCTCCGACTGTGCAAAGGGCACCAGACGGTCATGAGTTCCGTGCTGCACCAGCATTTTACACATATGCTCCGAAATATAAGCCGCCGGATTCGCCTGCCTGCACAATTCCTCCGGTGCGTCCGGCAGCGCCGTTCCCAGATATTTTGACTCCGGTGAAAAAGGCTCATCATGATTTGCCAGACTCACACCGTTGGCTCTCGCCTGCTCATCCATCGTCCTGAAATTCATGGGACCGAACTGGTCAACTGCCAATGCCACAAAAGGCTCTTCCTCAAAATTTTCCCGCTCCGTCTCCCCCGGGAAAGCCCCATTCGGTATCTCCATCGCCAGCATGGAAACAAGATTTCCTCCCGCAGAACCTCCAATCGCCACAATCCGCTCCGGGTCTACCTGGTATTCTTTCGCATGCTTCTTTATGTACCGCACCGCTTCCCTGCAGTCTAACACCGCCGCCGGGAAAACAGCCTCCCCACTCAGCCGGTATTCCACAGAAGCCACCGCCATTCCCCGCTTAATCCCTTCCAGATAAGCGTTCATATGGTCATCTCTTTTGTCTCCCAGTGCAAATCCGCCTCCGTGAATATGGAGCAGCAGCGGAAAAGGCCCTTTCCCCTCCTCCGGCAAATACAAGTCAAAGCACTGTGCCCTGCTCTCTTTCCCATAAGGTACATCCAGAAACTTCCGTTTCACCCAGCTGATATCCGCCATCGGCGGCATCCACCCCTCCGGCGGTCCGTCCTGCCTTTCTCCTGGCTGTCCCATAGGAGCCGTCCCTTCTCTTATCACTTCTTCCATACCTACCATCCTTTCCTGTTCCTTTGATACCCCTATTCTACCATCCGCCCCTCCCTGTCAAAACATTTTTTCCTCATTCTGTTATTCGATATTTTTGTTTCTATTTTTATGCTCTTCCTATGATTTTTTCTTAATTTTGTTAAAATAAACGCAGACATGCTTTTTGACATTTTAAAAATTTTATGTTATATTTCATTTGTTATACGTTATTTTTGTTATATACACTTGAGAAATTCACCTGAGAATACAGGTGTCAATAGAAAAAATCAGTATCATCTGAGAATACCGATATCATCGAAAAATATACTTATCACCGGAGAATGCCAGTGAAAAAAACCCCCGGAAAGGAGCCGCACATGGAGCTAAACCGTCTTCAGGAATTTATCCTCATCGCCACCCACCGCAGCATCACCAAAGCCGCCGCAGAGCTCTCCCTCTCCCCCGCCACCTTAAGCGCAAGGCTCCGCACCTTTGAAGCAAGTCTAGGCACCCCGCTTTTCTCCCGCGAAGCAGGCGAACTTCAGCTGACTCCCGCAGGACAGCAATTCTACAACCATGCCTTGGAAATTTCTTCTGATTATGAAAATTTGAAACAAGATTTAAAAGATTTGTCTAATGGGGAACTAAAACGCCTGCGGATTGCCGTCTCCGGCACCTCACTGCCGCTGCACCTCGGCCCGTTTTTAGATATGATAAACCTGCAGAACCCACATTTTTCCTTAGAAATCTTAGACGATACCCACCACACCATCACCGAAGGTTTACTTTCCGAGCATGTGGACCTGTACTTTGCCACCGCCATGAACCGTTTTCACCCGGAAGGACTTATCCGCAATTCCTTCGTTTCCTCCCAGCAGTATGTTGTCATGCCTGCCTCACACCCACTGTCCTCCCGGCTCACCCTCTCCCTTACCGACTTAAACGGGGAGGAATTTATCCTTTATCCCAAAAGCAGCGGTGACAGCAGCCTACGGGACTTCCAGCTTGAAAATCTAAAGGCTTCCGGGATTCGCTATTCTATTTATGAAAACAATTCCTCACCCATTTTTTACCAGCTTTTAGTCCCCATTGGAAAAGGTGTCTTTTTATCCCCCTCCTACGTGCAGAATCTGCCTCCGAATTCTGTCTGCATTCCCCTAGACAGCGTACCCTATCCCGCCTCTTCCGCCCTTTTCTACAGCCGGGAAAAATGCCGCCCGGAGGCGAAAAAATTTGCCAGGGAATTTCTTAATTTTGCAAAGGAGATGAGAACAAATGACCACGGAAAAACTATATGAATTTTTGATTCTGTCCAAGACATTAAATTACAGCAAGGCGGCAGAAACGCTTTATATTTCCCAGTCCATACTCACCCGCCATATTCAGGAATTAGAAAAAGAATTAGACACCAGGCTCTTCGCCCGCAGCACCCACGGTGTTTCCCTCACCTACGCCGGTTCCATTCTTGCAGGACGTGCCGAGCAGCTGATTGAGAAATGTGACAATGCCGTAAGTCTCGCCCACATCAGCGGGCTGTCCATCATGGGCTCGGTAAAAATAGCCTGTTCCTTAGAGCTGTCTTACGCCGCCCACCTACAAATATTTTTCCAGCGGTTTTCGGGCCGTTATCCCAACATTCAGCTGATTTTCGATGTAAAGACAGAGGGCACTCCGGCGGAGCTGCTTTTAGACTATGACATTGTTTTTACCCCTTGCGAATACACCAATCTGTTCCCGGAAATCCAATCACAGCTGATTGCCAGACACGGCATTTATGTGGTGCTGCCGCCGGAACACCCCCTGCTGTCCAAATCCTTAATCCACATGAGGGAGCTTTCCGGTGAAACACTAATTGTTCCCTTTGCGACGGAATATTTCGGTCCTTACGCCGGGAATCTTCTGGCGGTGCAAAAGCACACCAGGGGCAATATCAACTATATCAAAACTGCCAACCTGCCCTCCGCTCTCTTTTTAGTTGCCTCCGGCAGGGGAATCGCCTTAGCGCCCCGCTACGTGAAAAACCTGCTGCCCCACAATGCCGTTGTCACCGGACTCTCCAGTGAACAGTGCCATTTTAATGAATATATTTATTACCACGAAAAGAAGGATAACGGAGCCGCCCGGCTTTTCTGGGAAGAATTCCGAAACTCCATTCCAATACAGACCGTCTGAGCCTTGCAATACAGACTGTCATACTTTTATTCCTCCATCACCAACTGCGCAAAATCCTTCTTCTCAAACTCCTGGATAGAAATGCTCTTCTTATTGGGATTGGCATAGACAAAGGTCTTGTCCACATTCTCAATATAGTTCTGTATCTTATCGTTGGTGGCGCTGATAATCGCCTGGAAGCCCAGACTTCGTATCAAATCAATACAGCTCGCCACCTTCTCCGCATCCATCTTGGAAAACGCCTCGTCAAGCACCACCAGACGGATGGTGGGACGTCTCGACAGCCGTGAAGAAAGGTTGATATGGTACGCCTGGGCGAAACTTGCCAGCAGGGCAATATAAAGGGGGTTCTGCCCCTCACCGCCGGAATTTTTCTTAATCATCTTGCTGAGCCCAATGACAAGCCGTTCCTCTCCCTCCACAATCTGCTCCATCTCAAAGGAAAGATAGGTTCGGTAATCTGCATATTTTTCCATATTCCGCTTTGCGTCCTCAAGCTCTGCCGGAGTGGCGTTTTCCGGCGGAATAAAAATGTGGATTAAATCGCTCATCAGCGTGCCGTATTTATTTTCATGCTCCATGGTAAAGAGGTTCATCTGGTGTTCCATGGACGCCGCTAAGGAAGAGGGGTCGATATTTAACTCCTCGTCCATAAACATGTCATAAAATTCCCCGTCCCGTCCCTTATTTCTGGTAATGCGGAACTGGTAACGGTCTTTTCCAAAATTGAGGTTGCGAATAATGCGGTTTAATTCGTCCCGCCTGGTGTACGCCTCTTTTATGGCGCTGCGGATTTTAAAAATAAAGTCCTCCTTAAAATGCTCCACCGCAGACTTTGCCTGCTCATTTGCCTTTTTCCGGAACTCCTCTAATTCCTCACACTGCAGCTCTTCCAACAAATTCTGGTAATCATCGTTGTGCTCTGCACTGGCAGAAAAATCACGTTTCGGGTGGTTTCTTAAGTATTCGGAGCGCAAATCCACAAGATCGTTTTTCTTCTGTTCGCATTCTGTCTTTGCCTGTTCAATCTGCCGTTCCGTTTCCTCTAACAGCTTCCCATAATTGGGATTTTTGCGGTTTTCCATATAAGAAGCAAAGGCTTCCTCGTTTTCCAAAGAGCCCCGAAGCTCCCGCTCCATGGCAAGAAGCTGCTCATTTTTCTCCAAAAAGCTGTCATTATCCTTTTGGATGGCATCCTCTTTTTTCCAAATCTGGCGTTTCAAATCGTCGATTTTTTCCTCTAACGCCTTCTGCTTTTCATGGACAGCCTCCCGCTCCTTCTTTAGGGTTTCCACCACGCCGGAGCCGATTTCCTCCATCTTTTTCTGAATTTTTTTCCGCTGTTTTTCCTTTTCCTGTTTTTCCGAAATATCTGTAAACAGGTTCTGGTATTCTTCCACGGTGTCCTTTAAAAATTCCAGCGCCAGTATCTTCTTCGCTTCTTCTTCTGCGGAAACGTATTCCTCCCGCTTGGCGGTTAATTCTTCTAACCGTGCCTGCAATTCCTTCTGGCGCTGTCTCTTACTCTTCTCACCGATATAGGCCCGCTTGGTATAGTTGTCGGGATTTAAACGGCGTAACTGGAAATTCTGGTACAGCAGGCAGTCGGCAGTCACGCCGATTTTACAGCGGCGCAGTTCCTCCACAGAGCCGCACTTCATCACATTTCCCAGCAGGAAATTTACAAATGCCCTGACATAATCCTCCCTTGCGGTAACTTCCTCCGCCAGAGCACCCTCACGGCTCTTCTGCTCCTGCTCCATCAGCCGCTCCGTGTCCACCAGGGAAATGCGCCAGTATTTTTTCTCGTCTAAAGTCTCGTAAACCTCCATGGCTTCTTTTACATACTTCGGCTCTACCATCAGCGCCAGTTTATTCCATGCAAGATAACCCTCAATGGCGTTTCTCCACTTTTCGTCCTTAATATCCAGCAAGTCCGCTAAAATACGCACCGGAACCCGCTTGCCGCACTTCTCATAAAGCCCCTGCTCTATGATTCCCCTCGCCGCCGTCAGCTCTCTGGGATAGGCGTCTTTTCCCATGCGCAGTTCTGCCAATTCTTTCTCAATAATGTCAGTTTCTTTTTTTATGCCCCGTGCTTCGGAAGCCGCCTCCTGCCGTTCCTTTTCCGCCTCTTTCTGCACCTCAGACAAGGCTGTTTTCAACCGTTCGATTTCCGTTCCCTGAATCGCCCCCTCCTGAAAGGCTTCGATATCCCACAAAATCTGGTTGGATACGATTTCCACGTCTTCCCAGGGCTTTAAGCGGTTGGAAATGTTTTTCCATTTTTCCTCGCTCCGCTCTAAGTGGCGCAGATTTTCCTCGATACCCTTTAATTTTTCTTCTAAGGTGGCATATCCGGTATCACTTAGCTGCTGGCTGATATCGTTGTACTCATGTTCCAGCTCCGCCTTATAGGAAATTAATTCCTCTAATCCTTTTTTCTGTAAAACTACGTCTTCCTGCCAGGCTTTTACCCTCTCCTGCTTCTCGGAAATCTCCTGCTCCAACTGCAAAATCTTTAATTTTTCCAGGCGGTAGTCCCTGTTCTCTTTTTCCCTTTTCTGCTCTAAAAAGGCTTCGTAACGGCTTTTAATCTGCTCTAACTCTTCGATTTCCGCCATGGTAGCTTCTATTTTGCGGCACATTCTGCCGTAGAGCACCACGCTGTCCTGTATGTCCTCGATATGAATATCCTGCTCCGTGCAAATGTATTCTTTTACAAAATCCTCCAGCCGGATATTCATTTTGAAAGGAATCGCCCGCTTGAACAGCCTTGGGAATTTATCAATATCCAGCCCGCCTAAATACACGTCATAGAGATTTCTCCGGAAGCGCTCATTGTTGGCGGTGTAAAACTGCTCTTCCTTTGCGAAATTCTGCTGTAGATAGTCCCGCACCTCATTCATGGTCATGGTACGGTTTTCGGTGCGGTAATCCCCGGGAATCAGCCCTCCCTT
>JAGAIK010000364.1 GCA_017626625.1 Roseburia sp. | reverse complement strand
CGAAAGCTTTGAAAATGAGAAAATTGCAGCGCTTTTGAACGAGTATTTTGTCTCCGTAAAAGTAGACAGAGAGGAACGCCCGGATATCGACAGCGTCTATATGGCAGTCTGTCAGGCGCTTACCGGAAGCGGCGGCTGGCCCATGAGCATTTTTATGACGCCGGAGCAGAAGCCTTTTTATGCAGGAACCTATTTTCCGCCCAATTCCCGCTACGGAATGCCGGGCTTTGGGGAACTGCTAGTGACCATAGCAGAGCACTGGAAAAGCAAAAGGGAAATGATGTTGGAATCTGCGGAGGAAATATTTCGTCATGTCCGCTCTGAGAAAACTTCTATATTGGAAACAGACGCTGACAGTCCCGGAGCAGGACTTCCGGAACAGGCAGCAGCGCTTTTTGCGGAAATGTTTGATTCGCAAAACGGGGGCTTCGGCAGGGCACCGAAATTTCCCACACCCCACAATCTTTTGTTTCTCACCTTATATGCACAATTAAAAAAAGACGCTGCGGCAATGGAGCAGGTGAAGCTGACCTTAAAAAAGATGCGGCAGGGCGGGATTTTTGACCAGATTGGCTATGGCTTTTCCAGATATTCCACCGATGAACGCTTTTTAGTGCCCCATTTTGAAAAAATGCTCTACGACAATGCACTTTTAATTATGGCATATGGGGCAGCGTATCAGGCATCAACGGGATTCCCGGGGGAAAAAGAGTTTCTGGAAACGGCGGAACAGACGGCGGACTATATTCTGCGGGAAATGACAGGAGAGCAGGGACAGTTTTACTCGGCGCAGGACGCGGACAGTGATGGGGAAGAGGGAAAATTTTATGTCTGGGACTATGATGAAATCATAGAGCTTCTGGGAGAAACCCAGGGCAGGCGGTTTTGCGCCCAATACGGCATTACAAAGGAAGGAAACTTTGAAGGAAAAAATATCCCGAATCTTCTCCACACGGAGGGGAACGGCGCGCCCTATGAAGAGGAACGGAAAAAACTTTATGCCTACCGGAAGGAGCGGGGCAGCCTGCACCTTGACGATAAAATCCTTACGTCATGGAATGCCCTGATGATTGGAGCCATGACAGTGCTTTTCCGGGTGACGGGAAAGGAAGAGTATGGAAAGGCGGCAGAGCAGGCGGCGGCATTTATAGAGGCAAAGCTTTTGGAGGGGAACTTGCTGTATGTCAGTTTCCGGGAAAAGGGGCATTCGGAATACGGTTTTTTGGATGACTATGCTTTTTACGGAATGGCATTGCTTTTGCTTTATGGGGCAACCGGGAAAAATATCTATTTCGAGCGGGCAGAGCAGATTTTCGAAGAGGCAGAGCGGCAGTTTGCGGATAAGGAGGGCGGAGGATATTTTCTCTACGGTGGGAAACATGAAAGCCTGATTACCAGACCGAAAGAGACCTATGACGGGGCAATTCCCAGCGGAAATGCAGTGATGGCATATGGTTTGGTGCGGCTCTGGGAGCTGACGGGGGAGGAAAGTTACAGAGAGTTGGCGGAAAGACAACTGGCATTTCTTGCAAAAGCAGCAGCGGACTATCCGGCGGCGCACAGTATGTTTCTGCTGGCGCTGCTGCGGTATCAGTATCCGGCGGAAAAGATTACGGTGGTGTTAGGCAGGGGAGATACCAGAGAGAAGGTTCTGCCTAAGCTGCCCCTTTGGGCGGAGGTTCATTTTCTTTCGGAAGAAACGGCGGAGTACCAGAGAAAAGAGGGGGAGACTACCTATTATGTGTGCAGGGATTGTGTGTGCCTTCTACCTACGAATGACATAAACTTTTGAGAGTGAAAAATACCGGGGCATTGACAAAGAAGTGTGGTCAGTGCCCTGGTATTTTTTAGATTATTCAGACTTGCCTTTGTCGAAGAGGAT
>JAGAIK010000363.1 GCA_017626625.1 Roseburia sp. | reverse complement strand
CGGATAGTCTGTTTCAAAGACCCGTATCTTGCCGCTGCAAGACCGGAGTTGGCGCTGAAAAAGCCGGACGGAACTCTGGTTACAGATGCAAACGGGTTAGCCTTTGTAAATCCTTACCGGGAGGAAACCTGGGAGTATCTTGTGGAGGTGGCGTCGGCCGCTTCAGAACTGGGATTTGATGAGATACAGTTCGACTATGTCAGGTTTCCTATCGGTGCAGATGCGGATGCCGCGGATTACGGAGTGGATTTGCAGACCTACACAAAGGAACAGGCGATTACGGGATTTCTTTCCTACGCGGCGGAGCAGTTTGAGGAAAAGGGGATTGTGTTCGGCGCAGATGTATTCGGGACGATTATCGGCAGTGAAACTGACGTGGAGCGTGTGGGGCAGAATTATAAGGCAATCGGCGGAATTGTGGATGTGCTTAGTCCTATGGTCTATCCTTCCCACTATGCTAACGGAGTGTTCGGATTAGAGGTGCCGGATGCCAAGCCTTATGAGACTGTGCTGCGGGCGATGCAGGATTCAGACCGGGAACTGCAGGAGGTGGAAGAGGAAAAGCGGGCGGTGGTGCGCCCCTGGCTGCAGAGCTTTACAGCGAGCTGGGTTCCCGGACATATCACTTATGAAGGTGAGGAAATACGGCAGCAGATACAGGCGGTTTATGATGCTGGCTATGAGGAGTGGATTCTGTGGAACGCATCGAACCGTTATTCGGCAGACGGGCTTGGGGAGGTGACGAATGAAAAGAAATAAAACATATCTGGCGGGAATTATCTTAGTATTTGTTTTTTTTCTGGTATTTATTTACATGAGCTTTCAGGGCTTCTCCCGAAAGAGCGCACGGCAGGTAGAGGACGTGAACGCTTATTATTTAGAGCAGGATTCCGACCGGGTGGTGGAGCGGCTCAACGGAAAATTTCAGGATTCAAAGATTTATCTTCAAAATGTATCCGGTGTTTTTGCAGAGTCCTCCATAGAGGACTTGGGGGAAATGCAAAGACTGTTAGACCGTCTGGCGGAGGATGCACCCTTTGATAACCTTTATTTTGCCTATCCTGACGGCAGTCTTTACCGCGCTTCCGGAGAAAACCAGAATATTTCAGACCGGGCGTATTTCAAGAAGGCGTTAGCGGGGGAAAGCGGAGTCACAGAGGTGCTTCATTCCAGAATGTCGGATAAGGACGCAGTGATGTTTTATGCTCCGGTGGAAAAGCAGGGAAAGGTCTGTGCGGTAATCATAGGCGTGTACCACGTAGAGAATTTAAAAACTCTGCTGGAGACAGGTTATCAGCAGGAAAGCATGTACTCGGCAATTATCGACAGGGAAGGCACTGTAATCGTGGGGAGTGACAGTCAGTTAAACCAGAAAAACATACTGGAGGAATTGAAGCGGGACGAATTGATTACAGAGGAAGAAGCCGCGGATATGAAAAAGGACATGGCAGAGGGGAACACCAGAGTCTTTACTTATCATGGAAGTAATGGTGAGGCTTTGCTTATTTATAAGCCCTTAGAGGAAAACTCCTGGTATGTGTTCCAGCGGCTGCGCTCCGTGGTATTGAAGGATATGCGGGAATCAAGAAATCATACCACCTATCTCTTTGTATTGGAAATAAGCGGCTGTTTTATTGCCCTGTTTTTATTCAATTATCTTCTGCTTCGGAGACGCTACAATGAGCTTTATGTGGAAAACCAGCGGATACAGGCGATTGTGGACGGTAGTGAGAGCCTGATTTTTGAATGGGATAAAAAGCTAAGGAAAACTTTTTGGTACGGTGATGCCGAGCGGCAGTTTCAAATGGAAAATGACAGCGGCGATGTGCCCGAACTGATTTATCCCATGGACAGGGAGAAGTTCGAAGTGGGCAGGGAAGAACTGCGAAAAGGAAACGATTGCAGTATGGAGCTGCGTTTTAAAGGCAGCAGCGGGAAATATCTCTGGTGCATTTGCCGGCTGGTTGCCATCAAAGCGCCTTCGGGACGTGTCATCGGGACGCTGGGAATTATCCGCAACATTGATGAGCAGAAAAAAAGAGAGGTTTTCCTGACGGACGAGAGGGATTTGCTTACGGAAGGCATCGAACTGCTGCGGGATTCCTATTTTACCATAAAAATGTTAGACTTAACTACCGGGAAAACCAGGTATCTGAAAGAGGATGAGTCGGAGCATGAGTGCGGAGTGCAGTCGGATTATCCTGCCGATTTAGAGCGGGTGGCGGCAGAACTGGTTCATCCCGATTACCGGGAGAAATTTTTAGACACCTTTTCCCTCGCTGTGCTGAAGAAGGCGGCGGAGAAGGGCAGTCTGCACCAGGCACTGATTTACCGGAGGAAGAAAACACAGGACAGCGAGTATAAATGGGTGCAGACAGAGTTTATTTCCTGTAAAAATCCCGGGGAAGCTATGGTGTATGTGAAGGATATCACGGAGGAATGGGCGGCGG
>JAGAIK010000362.1 GCA_017626625.1 Roseburia sp. | reverse complement strand
TGAAATGTAATTCCTGACGGATACTGCTTTTCCTCCCCCTGTACCGTCAGCGTAACCATGTCTTCCCCCATATCCTTTTCCTTTCTTCCCTTTTTTGCTTTCCTTTTCTCTGGACACTCTGCACCTGTTTTTAAGAACAGGTTTCACAAGCCCTGCAAACTTCCCCGGTGCTTTGGCTTTTGGCGCACCTTGCACCATTTTTTACAACTGCGTATCGCCGTAATAAGCCAGTGCCATTTGATTCTGTGCCAGCGCATTTTCGATTTCCTGCAAGCGTATTTCTATATGTCCGGCGGCGGGCTGTTTTCTGAGATTTTCATAAATGCTCCGGTAGGTATCCCGCTCCTTTTTCAAATAAGCAAGCAGTACCGGATGGCGCTGCCTAAGCAGTCCGGCTCCGTAGAGATAACCGAGTCGCCGCTCTGTGCCTCCCTGCTCTCCGGACTCCCTTTCAGCCGCCGGGATAGCCTGCTCTGTACCGTTGCCTCTCTGTGTCTCCCTGCTCTCCTGATTCCCTTCCAACCGCCGGGATAGCCTGCCTCTCTCCGGCTCATAGTGCACCCGCATCATGGGATAAAACTTGCCGTCCTCAAACACCATGTCCTCGGCATCTGTCACATAACCGTTTTTTTCCAAGAAAATCCGTACCCGCTCCAACTCGGACTGGGGCTGCAAAATTAGCTCCTTCGCACTTCTTGCAACGGATTCCCCCGCTTCTAAAATATGAATCACAAGTCCCCCGCCCATGCCTGCAATCAGAATTGACTCCGCTTCTCCTGCCCGCAGCGCCTCTAAGCCGTCGGATAACCGGGTTTCTATGTAATCACCCATACCGCAGCCCGCAATATGCTCCTTTGCCCGCTCTAGGGGACCTGCATTGATATCCATGGCGATTGCCCGGGGGATTTTCCCCTGCTCCATCAGATAAATCGGCACATATCCGTGGTCTGTTCCCACGTCTGCAAGGACATTTCCCTCGCTGATGAGTGATGCTACTGTCATTAAACGGTTTGATATCTTTATCATCTTATTCCAAATAATCCTTTAATTTACGGCTTCTGCTGGGGTGACGCAGCTTTCTTAAGGCTTTCGCCTCAATCTGGCGGATACGCTCTCTTGTGACGTTAAATTCTTTTCCCACTTCCTCTAAGGTTCTTGCACGTCCGTCCTCTAAGCCGAAACGCAGGGTCAGCACCTTCTGCTCCCTCTCTGTCAGGGTGCCGAGCACTTCCTCTAACTGCTCCTTCAACAGGGTAAAGGCTGCTGCATCCGCAGGCACCGGAACGTTGTCGTCCTGGATAAAGTCGCCTAAATGGCTGTCCTCCTCCTCACCGATTGGGGTCTCTAAAGAAACCGGCTCCTGGGAAATCTTTAAGATTTCACGCACACGCTCCACCGGCATATTCATCTCCGCTGCAATTTCCTCCGGGGTCGGTTCACGTCCTAACTCCTGAAGTAACTGTCTGCTGACACGGATTAATTTGTTGATGGTCTCCACCATATGC
>JAGAIK010000361.1 GCA_017626625.1 Roseburia sp. | reverse complement strand
TCTGCGGACGCCGTGGTTTCCGGCAGCAACGTCTCCATGTTTACCGACTGTATCACCGCAATGGCAGGGGAAGGCGAGCAGAACATTGCCATTCCGGTGAAAGAATTTACCCTCAGCAACATTACAGTCACTTCCGTTGCCGCCATGTTAGGCGGACTTGCGGCAAGCATTTTCGTTCCGGCGCTGCTGATTATCGTGGGTATTGTGATTTGGGCAGTACGGCGGAAACGCTAAAAATCAGAAAAAGAGGGGTTTTCACCTGCAGGCTTGTGCCCTGTAATTGTATAGCCGGCACAAACCTGCATAATGCGCAGAAAGGCGGAAAAGGCATGAAGAAACAGAAAATACAGATTATAACCTTGTTGGCAGCGGTGGTGCTTCTGTGCGCCGCCTACGCCGGAATCCGGTATTATAACAACAGACAGGAAGAAAAAGAAGCAGAAAAAGAAAAGGCAGAAACCATCACCGTGACAGACTTTGAGGTTTCAGACATCACAAAATTTTCCTACCAGCTCGAAGGGCAGACCCTGTCCTTCACCAAAGAAGGAGAAAATTGGCACTATGACGGAGATTCCTCCGTGGATATCGACGAGGATGCAGTAGAAACCCTGTTAAGCAAAGCAGTCAATGTGACAGCAGAGGAGACAGTAACAGAATATGACACTCTAGCGGACTTCGGTCTGGAAACACCATCCAATACCATCACAATCACAACAGAAGAGGGCAACACAACCCTTTTCATCGGAAACCAGAACGAGATTACAAACCAGTATTACCTGAAAAAAGCAGACAGCGACATAATTTACCTGGTAGGCTCTGCAGTGGCAACGGGCTTTAACAAGACCGTAGAAGACCTGACCGCAGAAGAGGAAGAAACGGAGACCGAAGAAATCCCGCAGGAAGAAAGTACACAGACCGAAGAAACCACAGAAGAAATTCCGCAGGAGGAGAGTTCGGAGACCGAGGAAATCCCACAGGAAAACACAGAAACAGAATAAAAGAAACAATGGAAACAATCCTGCAACAAAGTGCGGAAACAGAATAGAAAAAAGGTGGCTGCCCCCATAAAACAGGAGGTCAGTCACCCTTTTTTTCGTCCTCATCTTTTCTCGTCAGCTTATAAATAAACGAATACGCCCACAACAGCACAGGAATAATTACCGTGGCATAGATAGAAGCCATCAGCAGATTCATAAAATTTTCACTGGAGGACACCGCACAAAAAATGGTAGACACATAAAGTCCAATTAAAACAATAACACCAACAAGCGCAAGAATTTGCTTTACCTTTTTCATAAAACCAGCCTTTCTCGAACACATAATCTTTCTTCGGGTGCCAAAAAGGTTCTCGTCGATAACTGATATTGGCAGATGGCACAAAGCAGGCTCTGTTTTTGTGACTATGGGAAGAGATTAGATGTTCTTAGAAATCTGCAAGGTACTCAGCAACGCCCAGCCACGGACGGCTGGGCGAGGTACAACGGCGCCATGGAAGGCGCCCTTGTACCGTTTGCGTCCCTCCGCCAATAACCCTGGCAGCAGATTTCTTAGAACATCTTATCTCTGTACATCGGAACAAAAAACAGAGCCTGCTTTGTGCCATCTGCCTCATAACCTTATCCCACCCCACCCTATTCGACACCCGAAACAATATTCTATAATACCTTCTATCCTACCGGAAAACCCCACCCACGTCAAGAAACAG
>JAGAIK010000360.1 GCA_017626625.1 Roseburia sp. | reverse complement strand
GCAGATTTCTTAGAACCTCTTATCTCCGTACAGCGTCATAAATCCCCGGCGCCTGCTGCCTGTAATCTGCCCTCACAGCCTAACTTTCGCCCTCCTCCCGCTTTTGTCCGTCGAATCCGTCTCTTTTTTAATACCCCAACTCCTCCCCAATCAAAATAACCTTAATCCGTCCCGCAATCCCGCTCCGTCTCGTAACAACCACCTGGTTGCAGATACAGTCCGGGGACAGACAGTCACCGCAAATTCCGGTAGCGGCGCAGGGTGTACTCTTATTCAGCCTCTTGCAGTTCATCGGAGTAGCCACATTATGTACCCTGGAAAGCGCCTCCTCCACATTTGCCGCCACCTTATTCATCCCGGTCAAAATAATCACAGTTTCCGGTCCGTAAATCAAGGCAGCCACCCGGTTCCCGGTGCCGTCAATATTGACAAGCTCACCGGAGGCAGTGATGGCATTGGTACTCATAAGATAAAAATCTGCATTTAAAGCCTCATGATACAGTTTTTTTGTCTCTTCCGGTGACTTCGCTGCGGCACGGTCAATCAGCCGGATATTCGGGTCATGCCGCAGGGCGGTGAGCATTCCCGTCTCGTCTAATGTCATGGAACCGCCAAAGGAAACGGAACAGCCCTCTGTGAAGTAAGAGAACACTTTTTTCTGCGCCTCTTCCACGGTGGGAAAATAAAATCCTTCCATCTGCCGTTTCCCCAGATTTTTAATGACAGTATCTGCCAGTGTTTTGTAATACATGCTTCTTGGTGTTTCTGTACTCATTTCATATCCCTCCTGTATGTGTGCCAGCCTGTAAACAGGTATAGAGAAAGTATATCATTTCAGGGGAAAAATGCCTACATTTTTTTGCACTTCAGGGGAGAAACTCAAGGTTAAAATGGATTGCATACTCGAAAATAATATTTTATAATCTAGTGTACTGACACGTTTATAAATGAATGTGTCGGTGCACCAGGCTGCAGTGTCAGAGGTAAAAGCTGCGCAGCAAAAAAGAAAGAAGGAGACAGTTATGAGTGAAAACCTGAAAAAAATGATTTCATATTATAAACCCTATCTGGGGATTTTCTGGGCAGACATGTTTTTTGCGGCGTTGTCGGCGGCAATCGCATTGTCCCTGCCCTTAGTGGTGCGCTATGTGACTTCCACCTTAATTTACATGGAGCCCCAGGCGATTTTGTCCCAGGCAAAATGGATTGCGGTGTTGTTGCTTGTGATGGTGGCGGTGGACTGTTACAGCAAATTTTTCATTTCCAATTATGGTCATGTCATGGGAGCAAAAATAGAGTATGACATGCGGGCGGAGATTTTCGACCATTTTCAGAAATTGTCCTTTGCCTTTTACGACAATCAGAAGGTAGGACAGTTGATGTCACGTATCACCACAGACTTGTTTGATATTACGGAGCTTATGCACCATGGACCGGAAAATATTATTTTATCCCTGATAAAAATTATCGGAGCCTTTGTGATTTTGCTGAATATTAACCCACTTCTGGCGTTAGCGGCGTTTGTGGTGCTGCCTTTTATGTTTGCCTTTGCCTACTATATGAATAAAAAAATGAGGCTGGCGTTCCGGCAGAACCGGGTGAGAATTGCTGAAATCAATGCTCAGATTGAGGATAATTTATCCGGAATCCGGGTGGTAAAATCCTTTGCCAATGAGGAGATTGAAAATGAAAAATTCCGGCAGGGAAATGCAGGATTTCTTGCGGCAAAGAAGAACAGCTACCACTATATGGGAAGCTTTTCTGCGGGAATGGGTGCCTTTACCACGCTGATACAGGTCTGTGTTATTTTGGCGGGCATTGTCTTTATCGCCTATGGAAAGGTGGACGTCAGTGACCTTGTGACCTTTCTGCTGTATATCAGCGTTTTTACGGAGCCGGTAAGAACATTGATTGATTTTACGGAGCAGTTCCAGAACGGGTATACCGGATTTGAGCGTTTTCGGGAGATTATGAATATTGAGCCGGATATCAGGGACCGGGAAGGTGCAAAGGAGTTAAGCGATGTGAAAGGGGACATTTCCTTTGAGGACGTTTCCTTTCAGTATGAGGAAAATACGGAGCGGGTGTTAAGCCACATCAATTTAAAGGTGCCTGCGGGGGCATATATGGCGTTGGTGGGTTCCTCCGGTGCGGGAAAAAGTACCCTTTGCT
>JAGAIK010000359.1 GCA_017626625.1 Roseburia sp. | reverse complement strand
GCTGCGTCTCGCTTGGGGCATTCGCCCTATCCGCGGGGTCAGAGAGTCAATTTTTCAAGCAAGCTTGAAATTGCCTCTCCGCCCCCGCGGGCACGGCTCATTTATTTCAATATCATCTCACTCATTGGGTTTCCGCTTTTTACCATGGGGAGGACGATTTCGTCGCTGGAAATCATGAACTCTATGATGGTCGGCGCGTCTTTGTAGGTTCTCGCCGTATCGAGGGCTTTCTGGATATCCTCTTCCCGCTCTACCCGGATGCCGTGGGCGCCGTAGCTTTCCGCAAGGGCAACAAAATCAGGGGTATAGGGCGGACACGCCTCGTTTGGTCCCTTGCAGTTCGCAGGGCAGGATTTTCTTTTCCGCAGGCAGGTTGCCTCATAGCGTTTTCCATAGAAAAGCTGCTGCATCTGGCGCACCATGCCAAGATAATAGTTATTAAAGAGACAGACAATCACAGGTGTTCCCTGTACCACCGCCGTCGCCATCTCCTGAATATTCATCTGCATACCGCCGTCGCCGGAGAAGCAGACCACTTCCCTGTTCGGATTTCCGATTTTTGCGCCGATGGCAGCCGGAAAGCCAAATCCCATGGTGCCAAGTCCGCCGGAGGTAATGAGCTGGTGCCAGGAGTCTAATTCCAGATACTGGGTTGCCCACATCTGGTGCTGCCCCACGTCTGTCACGTAGATGGCATCCCCAAAGGTTCGGTTGACATGCTCAAATACCATCTGGGGCGTCATTCCGTGTTCCCGGCGCATTTCTAAGGGGTGCTCCTTATCCCAGGCGGCAATTTCCTCCTGCCATGCCACAGTGTCCTTAGTCTCCGCCCAGTCTAACAGCCGCTCCAAAGCAAGGTTTGCGTCGGAAACCACAGGCACATCCACTACGACGTTTCGTGAAATAGAAGCCGTATCCACATCAATATGGACGATTTTCGCCTTGGGTGCAAATTCATTCAAATCTCCCGTAATACGGTCATTAAAGCGGGTTCCGATGGAAAAGAGCACGTCACACTCGCTGACCGCTTTATTTGCCGCATATTTGCCGTGCATACCGGAATTTCCCACATAAAGGCTGTGTCCTGTGGGAATCGCCCCTTTTCCCATCACCGTGGTAACCACAGGCACCTGTGTCTTTTCCACAAACTGCTGCAGCTTCTCATTGGCTCTGGCAATATTGATACCGCCGCCCGCCAAAATCAGCGGTTTTTCTGCACTTCGAAGCAGCTTATAGGCTTTCTTCAACTGACCGATATGTACGCTGTCATTGGGTTTATATCCCCGTATCTGCACACTGGCGGGGTACTCCGCCGGACCTGCCGCCGTCTGGATATCCTTTGGAATATCAATGAGTACCGGACCCGGTTTCCCGGTGGAGGCAATGTAAAATGCCATTTTGATAATACGACCTAAATCCTCTCTTCTGCGGACAGTAACACCGTACTTGGTGATACTGCGGGTCATTCCCACAATATCCACCTCCTGAAATGCGTCATTTCCAATGAGGGACAGAGGCACCTGTCCGGTAAAACAAACCAGCGGAATGTTATCGTAATGGGCGTCCGCAAGCCCTGTGATAATATTGGTGGCTCCCGGTCCGCTGGTCACTAAGCAGACTCCCACTTTTCCCGTGGATTTTGCGTAGCCCTCCGCCTCATGAATCAGTCCCTGCTCATGTCTCGGTAAGACGACGTCGATACCATCCTGTTTGTATAATTCGTCAAAAAGGTCTGTCACAGTCCCGCCGGGATAACCAAAAATGGTATCCACGCCTTCTTCCTGCAAAGCCTTTACAAAAAGTTTTCTGCCTGTAATATCCATATCGTCCTCCTTATCGTTTATTGCATGTAACATGCTTTCCTGAAATTTATTTTTCCTACTATATAATATCTTTTCAAAAAATGCAATCCTTTGCAAAGAAAAATCAATACCACGGCAAAAAATATCAATCTGCCGTCAGTCCATCAGCTCTACGGTCTTTCAGCTAAAAATCTAACCTGTCAACCAATCAAACCTACGGTTTTTAAAATGAAAATCCAGCCTGTCAGGGTAAATGCCGCCAGCAGGGTGGTGGTGACAATAACGCTTGCCGTCAGCACGCCGTCGTTATCCATACTTTTTGCCATAATGTAACAGCTTGGGGTAGTGGGCGATGCCAGCATAATCAAAATCGCAATCATCTTTTCTCCGGTAAAACCCAGCCACGCCGCCACCGGAAGAAACACTAAGGGCTGTATCACTAATTTTATCAGGGAGGCAACTATGGTCGGCTTGATTTTCGCCAATGCCTTCCGCCCTTCAAAGCCTGCTCCGATGGTAATTAAGGCGAGGGGCGTTGCCATCTGCGCCACGCTGTTTACCGTCTTATCAACGATAACCGGGAAATCAATTCCCAGAAGCGCCACGATAAGCCCGACTAAAATACCGAGGATAATAGGATTTTTCGCAATGTTGACACAGGCTTCTTTGATTTTCTGCTTTCCGTTTTCCTCTCCTGCGTGTCCTCCCTCGAAAGTCAGCACAATCACGGAAAAAATGTTGTAAAGAGGCACCGCCCCCACAATCATCAAAGGTCCCATGGCGGAAGAACCATACATATTCTGGATAAAAGCAAGCCCCATCACCGCTGCACTGCTGCGGAAGGAAGCCTGCACAAATGCGCCGCGGATACTTTTGTCCTTCACAAAAAGCTTTGTGCCGCCCCAGATAAGCCAGAAGCAAAGGGTGCTGACCAATGCGCAGAACAGCACATATTTTAAATCAAATACTTCCCGGATATTCACGCCGGAGATGTCCCGAAACAGCATGAAGGGCAGCGTCACCTTGAAATTAAATTTGTTTGCCACCGTCACGAAGTTATCGTTTAACATTCCAATCTGTTTTAACACATAACCAATCACCATCACCAAAAAGATGGGGAAGGTGACATTAATACTGAAAATAAAATTTTCCATTCTTACTGCACGGCTTTCTTTTTCTCATATTTATAGAAATAATATTCCAAATCAAAATAGGTCTGTTCCTCACTGTCCGCCGTAATCTCCCACTCCGGCTTCTCGTCTAAATTGGGGAAATAGGTGTCTGCGTCAAAGGCGTAATCAATCTTTGTCACATGCGCCACATCGCACTCGTCTAACAACTGACGGTAAATGGTTTCGCCGCCGATGACATAGATATCCTCGCTGTTGTATTTTTTTAATTCTTCGTGAAGCTCCTCCATGGTGTGCACGATGACAGCGTCGGGAACTTTATAATTCTTATCGTGGGTCAGCACAATGTTAGTCCTCTTTTTTAGAGGCAGCCCGTTAGGAAAACTCTCTAAAGTCTTTCTCCCCATCACAACCACCTTTCCCGTGGTAGTTTCCCGGAAAAATTTCTGGTCTGCGGGAATCCGCACCAAAAGCTCGTTATCCTTACCGATTGCCCAGTTTTTATCTACCGCTACGATTAAATTCATGGTCTTCTCTCCTTCTTTTTGTTCTCGCCGCAAGGAATGCAGCTTCGGTATATGACTGCACTCCAAAGTGTCCGTTTCTCCAACTCATGGGAAGAATGCCGCTTTTGCATTCTTCGGTCTAATGCAGCTTCGGTATATGGCTGCATTAGACTGCGACCGGGATGTTTTTTATCTGCTCCCCGGTGACATAATCTTCCACCGTGATATCCTTCGTGGTAAACTGGTAAAAATCTTGGATATCCGGATTTAGTGTCACCTTCGGCGCCAGATACTGTTCTCTCTGTATCAGTTCTTTGATAATCGGCACATGGCGGTCATAGATATGGGCGTCTGCAATGACATGCACCAGTTCCCCCACCTTCATATCGCAAACCTGGGCTAACATGTGCACCAGCATGGCATACTGGCAGACATTCCAGTTATTTGCCGTCAGCACATCGTTAGAACGCTGATTTAAAATTGCATTCAACGTCAACTTATCCTCTCCCGGACGGCTTGTCACATTAAAGGTCATGCTGTAGGCACAGGGATATAAATTCATTTCATGCAAATCCTGATGAACATAAATGTTGGTCATAATCCGGCGGCTGAAGGGATTGTTTTTCAAATCATAAATCACCCGGTCCACCTGGTCCATCATGCCCTCTTTATACTGATGTTTGACCCCCATCTGATAGCCGTAAGCCTTTCCGATGGAGCCGTTTTCATCCGCCCACTCGTCCCAGATAGAACTGTTTAAATCATGGATGTTATTGGATTTCCGCTGCCAAATCCACAGCAGTTCCTCGGTACAGGTTTTGATGGCGGTTTTTCTCAGCGTAATCGCCGGGAACTCTTTGGAAAGGTCATAACGGTTCACCACGCCGAATTTTTTGATGGTATAGGCGTTGCTGCCGTCCTCCCAGTGGGGGCGCACCTTCTCTCCCTCGGTGCTGGTGCCGTTTTCCAGAATATCTTTACACATAGTTACAAAAATCTTATCTGCAAGGCTCATGTTATTCCTCTTTTCCTGTGGTATTATCTTTGCCGCGTCTCCATTGGATATCGCCCACGTCGGGGCATTCGACTCCATTATTTATGAAACGCTGTACTAAGTATTCATTGTACCGAATTTTCCGTAAAATGACAAGGTGCTGTTAAAAGTTCAGCTTTGAAAGGCAAAAATAATTCGCACTAATGATATAGAAAACAAGCCACTTTTCGGAAAAAATAGTAAAATAAAAGAAAAAGTTTTTCGCAAAGGGGTATTTATGGGAAGAAAACAAGAGAGAATCCTGAGAAATCTG
>JAGAIK010000358.1 GCA_017626625.1 Roseburia sp. | reverse complement strand
TTATTTTAAATAAAAAGCAGACGGCAGAAGAGTAAATGGGGGTATTATGAGAAGAAAAATCACTGTTTTTATTATTATTGCCCTGTGCTATCTGCTGCAGACAACGTTATTCTCCGTTCTGTCCTTCGCCTCCATCTCTCCAAATTTACTGATTATCGTAGTATCGTCCTTTGGATTTATGAGAGGGAAAAAGGAAGGTTTATTTATCGGTTTTTTCTGTGGTCTGCTGTTAGATATCTGGAGCGGCAGCATAATCGGTTTTTATTCACTGCTTTATATGTATATCGGGTATATCAACGGTATGTTCCGCAAACTGTTTTACCCGGAGGATATCAAACTTCCCCTGCTGTTAATTGCGGGAAGTGATATTACCTGTAATCTGTTTATCTATTTTATTATGTTTCTTTTTCGAAATAGGTACAACTTTAACTACTATTTTTTACAATTAATGCTTCCCGAATTGGTATATACCATGGTTGTGACAATTTTTTTGTATTTCATTATACTGAAATCAACCAGCGGCTTGAGGTCATCGAGAAAAGGAGTGCAAGTAAGTTTGTTTGATAATATAAAAGAAGGGCTCCGGCTGTTTTTCAAATCCCGGCTTACCGTGGCAGGTGTAGTGGTCACCCTGCTGTTCGGAGTACTTTTGTGGCGGGTGTTCTATTTGCAGATTGTAAACGGTCAGGACTATCAGGACAATTACACCTTAAAAATCATAAAGGAGCGTACCTTAAACAGTACCAGAGGCAACATATATGACAGAAACGGCACACTTCTTGCCTATAACGAGCTGGCATATTCCATCACCATCGAGGACAACGGAACTTACAGCTCCAACGACAGGAAAAATGAGCTGTTAAATGCGGAAATCGCCCAGATTATCACCGCATTAGAAAAAAACGGCGACAGCATTACCAACGATTTCAAAATTGATTACACCCAGAACGGCTATGCCTATAATGTGGACGAAAATTCTACGGCATGGAAACGTTTTTTAGCGGACGTGTACGGGGAAACTTCCTATAACGATTTAGAGTATGATAAGGATTTAGGGTACAATCCTGCCGTGGCAACAGAAGAACAGGTGATGGAATACCTTTCCGGCAGTTCCCGCTTTGGCATCAGTGACAGCTATGAGCCGGAGATGGCATATAAGATTGCCGTAGTCCGTTTTGCCATGTCCCAGAACGCCTACCAGAAATATATTGTAACCACCATCGCTTCCAATGTATCCGAAGAATCCGTTGCCTATGTCAGCGAGCACGCTTCCGAACTGCAGGGGGTTGAGGTGGCAAGCGATACCATCCGGAAATATAACGACAGCGAATATTTTTCTTCCATCATCGGCTATACCGGAAAAATTTCCACGGAGGAATACAACAAGCTCTCCGAGACAGATGACAGCTACACCTTAAATGATGTGGTGGGAAAATTAGGCATTGAACAGTACATGGACAGCGAGTTAAAGGGCACTAAGGGCTATGAAAAGCTCTATGTAGACCATTTGGGAAAAGCGGTTCAGGTCATTGAGCACGAAGAACCCACAGCAGGAAAAAATGTTTATCTGTCCATCGACGCTGACTGGCAGATTGCCATTTACAATTTATTAGAGCAGGAGATTGCCGGTATTGTCTATTCCAACATTGAAAATCCTTATTCGGAAATCAACATTCCAATCACGGACGTTTATTTTGCTTTAATTAACAATAACGTCATTGATTTTTCTGCATTTTCTGCAAGCGATGCCTCTTCCACGGAAAAAGAGGTAAACCAGCTCTTTGAAAACAGGAAAAATGCCGTGGTTTCCCAGATAAAAGGGGAACTGACGGGAGCGGGTTCTGCCATTTTTTCCGCCATGAATGAGGAATTTCAGGATTATTATACTTATATTATCAATATGCTCAAAGAGGATGAAATTCTTGTTACCAAAAATATTGATACCTCCGATGAAGTGTACCAGCAATGGCAGAACGGGGAAATCAGCCCCCAGGAATACTTAAACCATACCATCGCGCAGAACTGGATTGACATTACCCGTTTTTCCGTAGATGAAAAATATTCGGACTCTACAGAAATATATGATGCACTCTGCAATTATATTCTTGAGGATATTTCCTCAGATAAAGAGTTTGCTAAAATTGTCTACCAGTATCTGATAGAATCCGGCGTTGTCACCGGGCGGCAGCTCTGCCTGATATTATTCGACCAGAATGTATTGACCTTTGATGACGAAGCTATGGCGGGGCTTTCAAACGGCACCATTGAGCCAAACGCTTTCATCAAAGAGAGAATCAAAAACCTGGATATCACACCGGCGCAGTTAGCCTTAGACCCCTGTTCCGGCTCCTGCGTGGTGACAGACACCAACACGGGAGAGATTCTGGCATTAGTCAGCTATCCAGGCTATGACGGCAACCGTCTTGCCAATACCGTAGATGCGGATTACTATAACAGCCTGCGGGAAAATAATGCCCGCCCCATGTTAAATTATGCGACACAACAGGGAACAGCCCCCGGTTCTACCTTTAAAATGGTAACGGCTACCGCCGGGCTTGCGGAAAATTATATCACGACGACAGAACAGATTTTAGACAAAGGACAATATGAAAATGTCAGCAACCGACCGCGATGCTGGATTTATCTGTCCTCCCATGGCACCCACGGACTAATCAATGTGTCGGAAGCGCTGCGGGATTCCTGCAACTACTATTTTTATGAAGTGGGGTACCGTCTCAGTACCAACAATTATGCCACCGGCTACAGCGACGAGGCAGCTCAGAACGGTATCGAAAAAATTCAGCAATATGCGTCTATTTATGGCTTAGATGAGACCACCGGAATTGAGATTGAAGAGAGTTCGCCCAAAATTGCAACGGAATTTCCGGTAATGGCAGCCATCGGACAAAGTAACAACAGCTATACCACCGTACAGCTTTCCCGTTATGTGACCGCCGTTGCCAACGGGGGAACCGTATATAATTATACCCTGTTAAACCGTGTGGAGGATTCCGAGGGCAATGTATTAACGGTTTATGAACCCAATGTCCGCAATACCGTGGACGTGTTAGACACCAATGAGTGGAATGCCATTCATTCCGGTATGCGCATGGTGGTGGAAAATTTAGCGGAGTTTAACGACTTCCCGATGTCCGTTGCCGGAAAAACCGGTACGGCGCAGATTGCCAACCGTCCCAGCCATGCCATGTTTGTGGGATATGCGCCCTATGAGAATCCGCAGATATCCATTGCCACCCGAATTGCCAACGGATATACGTCCCACAATGCGGCGGAAGTGTCAAAAAATATTCTTTCTTACCTCTTTGACTTAGAGGATAAAGAGGCGCTGTTAAACGGGCAGGCAGAAGATATCAATGCAAGTTCGAACACAGTAAGTGATTAAGGGATAATTCCTCAATACAATTTTGTGGAGAGGTTTTATTAATAAATGCAGCCGCAGGGCTGTAAAATAAAAACAGGA
>JAGAIK010000357.1 GCA_017626625.1 Roseburia sp. | reverse complement strand
CTGGGAATTAGAACTGTTTGGCAAAAGCAGAATAATTGTTACCTTTGCGCCTCCGGCGTTGTATCCCTGTACCTGAGAATCATTGTAGCTTAGCATATCACCGTTAAAATAATAAGTCTTTCCCCGGTATTCGTAGGGCACTGTGTTAGTGCAGTCTGTCGTCAGGAGGGAGTTTACCGTCCAGTTAAGAACAGCGTGCTGGGTGCGAAGTTCTAAGCCTTCCTCTAAATCCTCCGCCTGCAGCCCTTTTTTGGAAATGGTTTTCGGACCGCTTCCGGTGTAGGTGGCGAGGACTTCGGGATTGGTAATGTAATAAGTGTTGCTGATAATTTTATATTTGCCGTTTTTCTTATATGCAAGGGCAAATTTCTGGTACAGCATGGTGCTGTTGTATTTCACTTTAAATGTGACAGAGCCTTTTTTGTTTTTGGTTGAGGTAAGGGGTTTGGCTTTGATGGCTTTCGTCTCCGAGACCTGACTGTCCAGAGCGAGGAGGTAAAGCTTTTTTCCATAAGAAGAGTTTTTTTTGGTTATTTTTGCTTTTACGGTGACCTTGCTACCGCTGTTGTTTAACTTGCAGGAAGTGATGGAAACGGGATTGTCCGCTGCCTGTAAATGCGAAGGAAACAGCAAAAAAAGGCAGATTAAGGCAAAGACAACTGCAAAAAAATATTTTGCCTGTTTAATGGTGTTCATGAAAATGTGTCCTTTCTATCATGTAAATTTCTGGAAACAAAAGATTGTTAAAAATTTAATAATAGTTATTATAACATGAAAAAGAGGATATTGAAACCAGATTACTTTGTTCTTTACAAAAAAAATTGATAATGTTAGAATACCATTAGATATGCCCTGCAAAAATAGGAGCAAGGCAGAGACGGAAGAAAGGGAGAAGCGTCATGGCAAATATATTTCAGGAATTTATAGAACAACTCTACCCTTCCAAAAGCCGGTCAATGCCGACGCAGAACGGGACAAGCGTTCATGATAAAACCCAGACAAAACACAGCGCCGTAAAGGAAGAAAAACGGGAGAATACGCATGAACAGGAAAGGACACAAAGAGACGTGGAGAAAGAAGATTTTTTAATTAGCCAGATTGATGAATTCCGTGAGAAAGCAAAACAGCTTCAGGAGCTTCTCGCCGCAAAGGAGGGCAAAGTTCAGGAACTGCAGTCCTTAGTGGATGAGAGAGAGGACAAGGCACAGGAATTAGAACAGATTTTGACGGAGCGGCAGGAGGAGGCAGACAGGATTGTCACCGAGTTCGGACGCAAAGTGGACAGTCTGGCGGATAAAGTGACTGCTAAAATGACCGAGATTGAGGCAGAGCTTTCCGAACAGGTGGAGGAAATAAAACGAACCAGCGAGGAACAGCTTACATCAAACCGGAAGTTGAACGAGGAGCAGATTGCAGCCAACAAAAAGCTCAGCGAGGAGCAGTTAGCGACCAACAAGCAGTTCTTAGAGGAACAGGCGATAGCCAATAAGAAACTCAGCGAGGGACAGATTGCGGAGGTCAAGGAACTGTTAGAAAACGCCACCGCCCAGTTAGAGTCCATCAAGACCGACCTTTCGGAAAAGGTACATACGGAGAATGTCAAGTGTTACCGCAACATTCAGGATTTGTTCAACGAATTTGACTCAAAGATTGAGAAAATGGACGAGATGGAACAGGGGGTAGGCTCCGTAAAAGGATATGTGAAATGCCTGTCCTGGTTTTCTATTTTAAATTTTGTTGTTTTGATAGGGTTTATTTTATACTCTTTGGGAGTATTTAATTTCTGAGAACATATAACGCAGGCAAAGAAAGAGGAAAGCTATGAGTACAGAGAAAAAGAAAGTATGGGTGGTTGGACATAAAAATCCGGATACGGATTCTATCTGTGCAGCGATTTCCTATGCGTATTTGAAAAATCAGACCGAGACAGGAAAAATTTACCAGCCGAAGCGTGCCGGGGCAATCAATGCGGAGACGCGCTATGTGCTGGATTATTTTAAGGCGGAGGAGCCGGAACTTGTGAAGTTTGCCGGAGCTCAGATTAAGGATATCAATTTCCGGAAAACGGCGGGAGTCAGCAGTCAGATTTCCTTAAAGCGAGCCTGGGAAACCATGAAAAAATTAGAGGTGGTTACCCTGCCTGTCACCAATGCCGCGGGAAAATTAGAGGGAATTATTGTAACAAAGGATATCGCCACTTCCTACATGGATGTATTTGACAACCATGTGTTAGCCCAGGCGAGGACTCCCTACAAAACCATTGCGGAAACCTTAGAGGGAAATATACTTGTGGGAAATGAGCACGCCTATTTTGTCCGGGGAAAAGTAGTGGTGGCAACCTCAAACCCGGAATATATGGCGGATTATATTGAAGATGACGATATGGTTATCTTAGGGGACAGGGAAGAAGCCCAGCTTCAGGCAATCGCCTCCAATGCAAGCTGCATTATTATCGGCGGAGGCTTAGAGGTCAGCGAGGAAGTGCGTGCCGAGGCGGAGAAAAAGGACTGTATTGTTATCACCACACCTTTTGATACGTTTTCCGTGGCAAGGCTTATCAACCAGAGTATGCCGATTAAGCAGTTTATGACCCGGAAAAATTTAGTGACCTTCGACATTGAAGATTATGTGGACGAGGTCAAGGAAACCATGTCGAAAATCAGGCACCGGGATTTCCCCATTATCAATGAAAACGGCAATTATGTGGGAATGATTTCCAGACGTAATTTGATGAATATGCAGAAAAAACAGGTGATTCTGGTGGATCACAACGAAAAGTCACAGGCGGTGGACGGCATCAACGAGGCGGAAATCTTAGAGATTATCGACCACCATCGTTTAGGCAGCTTAGAAACCATGTCTCCCGTTTATTTCAGGAACCAGCCCTTAGGCTGTACCTCCACTATTATATACCAGATGTATCAGGAAAAAGGAGTGGAAGTGCCGAAACAGATTGCGGGACTTTTACTGTCAGCCATTCTCTCCGATACCCTGATGTTCCGTTCTCCTACCTGCACATCGTTAGACAAAGCAGTAGCGGAGGCGTTGGCGGAGATTGCCGGAGTGGATATCGAGACCCATGCCAAAAACATGTTTCAGGCGGGAAGTGATTTTAAGGATAAGACCACCGAGGAAATTTTCTATCAGGATTTCAAGGTGTTCCATACCGACGACTGCGATTTCGGGGTAGCCCAGATTAGTGCCATGAGCCGGGAAGAACTGGACAAAGTGGGTGAGCAGTTACGTCCCTTTATGACCCAGGTGTTAGGAGATAAAAAGCTGGATATGGTCTATGTCATGCTGACAGATATCTTAGAAGAATCCTCAAAAATTATTTTCTGCGGCGGTAATGCGGGAAAAATTTTGGCGGCGGCATTCCGGAAGGAAGAGAGGGAAGAAGGCATTCTCTTAGAGGGCATTGTTTCCCGTAAGAAACAGATGATACCGCCCCTTATGAATGCAATGGCTGAAAAAGCATAGTTAAAGACTTTGGCGGAAGTCCCTGGGGGCTTCTCCAAAGTTTTTTTTGTATGCCCGTGAAAAAGTGGAGTAATTTTTAAAGCCGCAGGCATAACACACCTCCGTGATGGGCATTCCCTCCGCAATCAGTTTCTTTGCCAGAAGAAGGCGCTTGGTGGAGAGATAGTTTCCAATGGTATATCCAGTCTGGTCCTTAAAAGCGTGCATCAGATAGGAGCGGCTGAGAAAGAACCGGGAGGAAAGGCTGTCAATAGAGATATCCTCCGTCAAATGCCCATTTAAGTAATCTAAAACAGCCACAATTTTTTCGTCCGAAGGAGAATTTCCAATAAAAGTAATGCCGTTGTGCAGCGCCGCACGGTTTAACTGTATCATAAATTCCAAAAACAAAAGTTCCCGATGGAGGCTGCTGGCATAATCCGTATCGTTTAAAGAACTGTCAAGCGCCCGAATGGCAGCATCTAGTTTCCCACTCCGGGGATTCTGAAACCGCAGCACATGGGACTGCTCCGCCGCAGCCCTCCGGATACAAAGCCCTAAATCATTCTCCGGTTTTTCATAAGTAGAAAGAAAATCCGGTGACACGTATATAATAATCCGCTCATAAACCCCGTCCGAGTTAATAATAGGCCGGTGCACCTCCCCGGCGCTCACCAGCACAATATCGTTGGGAAGGAGCTCATAAGAGCGCCCCTCAATACAATAAGTAATATCACCGTTCAGCAAAATCAAAATTTTATGAAAATCGTGATAGTGATAAGAAAACTCTTTCCTGTCACTATCCTTCAAATGAAACATCTTAAACCGGGTATTCAAATACCCCGCATTCTTATATTCCGGCATAACGCCCTCCCAGTCAAAAATGAAAAATATTTATCAAAATGCTTCGAAAAAGCCGTTTCCCATGATGTAAGACACCCTCTTTTAGATATCTAAATCCCAAACTTGCCATAGTTTTCAGCTACCCAGTGCCTGCATGAAAATGAGGTGTAAGACAGCTCTTTCAGCTACCCAAATCTAAACTTGTCATAGTTTTCAGCTACCCAGTGCCTGCATGAAGAAAATGAGGTGTAAGACAACCTTTTTTAAATACCTGAATCCTAAACTTGCATAGTTTCACTATAATACATTTTCAATGGAAATACCAGAAATAAAAAATCCAGTTGTATCTATCAAAACCCCAAAATGCGTTCACCAAAAATGCTATCGTATATTCTGGAAACACCCCTATAATACTACACATAAAGTTGTTTGAAAGGGTTTGCCCAAAAAACAGATAGGAATCATCCTGGGGCACAGACAGACCCTTCAGGTAACGCCGGTGCTTGGCGAGGTATTTTCGAGCCTAGCATCCGCTGCGTTGCCTGCGGAGCGAGAGCGTGTCTGCCTGTGCCCCAGGATGATTCCTATCGTCCCTTTTCGCCACCCCACCCCCTTCCAAACAACAAAAAGCACTTTTTGCAACATAAACAACACTAAACGAGTATATATTTTAAAAAGTGTCCTATATAATAGAATTATAAAAATGGAAAAGCAGTAAAACACTGCCACGGCTTACAGAAACAAAAACAGGCGGAACCTTCCGCGGAAATGAGGATAATATGAAGAATTTCAGCAATTACAACGATTACAGCACAAAGGAAGAACTGCATTTTGAATCCAAGGCAGTCCACGGCGCATTAGGCACAGAGCCTCTGACCGGAGCCGTCAGTATGCCGATTTTTCAGGCGGCAACCTTCCGCCACCCGGAATTAGGACAGTCCACAGGCTTTGCATACAGCCGTCTCGAAAACCCCACCAGACAGGAGTTAGAGCGCACCATGGCAATCTTAGAGGGCGGTATCAAGGGCTTTGCTTTTTCCAGCGGACAGGCAGCCAACATGGCAGTATTTTCCCTGCTGAATCCGGGAGAGCATGTCATTTTATCCGATGATATTTACGGCGGAACCTTCCGTATTATCGGAGATGTTTTCGGGAAATATGGTATTGAGCACACTTATGTGGATATGTCCGAGTTAGAGGAAGTGAAGGCGGCAATCAAACCGAATACAAAGATGTTTTTCGTGGAGACCCCCACCAACCCCATGATGAAGGTG
>JAGAIK010000356.1 GCA_017626625.1 Roseburia sp. | reverse complement strand
TTCTTTTTCCGCTGGTTGTCCACCGTCAAAACGCCAATGAGAAACAGCAGAATGCAGACCGTTGCCACAGAAACCTGCACCACAGCTTTGTGCTGTTCAAAAAACGTCTCCCTGTGGTTAATAATCTCCACATCCTTCGGCAGGTCAGACGCCTTGATATGAAAACGCTTCATCACCTTTTCATCAAAACAGAAGGTCCTTGGGGACTCGGAACGCAGTGTAAGCTCCGCCGGGTCTGTTCCGTCGATAATCTGCTGCGCCATATCCGCAGCAATCACCCCCATCTGCTTCTGAGAGACAATCTCTCCGCCTAAAAATCCCTTTCCCATGCCATGGGAGACAATGGAAAAAGTTGGAATCTCCGCATGGCTGCTAATCATCTCCACCGCCTCCGCTGAAGCGTAGGTATTGCCGTCGCCGTCCTCACTGCACATAATGTAAACTAAAATGCTTTCTTTTCCCAGCGCCGAAACCTGATGTAACAGTTCCTCCTGAGACAACTGTGAAGCATTGATTTCCTTAAATTCCAGCTCCGGAAACTGGCTGGCATACTTATAAAATTCCTTTCGTTCCCCAACGCCTGTCACCGTGTCATCCAAAATCCCCACCACCTGGGTTGCTTCCGGAAATAAATCTGCTGCCAACTGCAGCGTATTTCCATAGGAAAGACTTTCGATTACGCCGCTAATCAACGGGTCTTCGCTGGCGCTCTCCGCCGTTTCCACGTTATTGACTCCCTCAAAAATAATGGGGATTCCCGGAAACAGTTCTTCACGGTATTTTAAGGCAAAATTAAATGCCGCATCATCCCCTACAATCACCACGTCATAGGCGGAAACCATCTGCAAAAAATAGCGCAGTCTGTCATGAAACAGTTGCTCACTTTCCTCCGTATCCACATTTTTGGTATCCATAAACTGATAATCCACAACGACTTCGTTCCCCAGTGTCTGCCGGATTCCTTCTATCTGCTGCGGCACCGTCTCCCAGGCATAAGAATAAGAGCTGATAAACAATACCCGCCCCTCCGGCTGCTTTGCCGCTTCTATGCTGTATCTTCCTCCAAAAAATAGAACAAAGAAAAGTAATGCAGTTATTGCCCATTTCCTCTTTGTCATATCCGTACCCTTTTAACTTTCTGCAATCTGTTTCAGTTTCTTTAAATCAGCCAGTAATTCCTTCGAATACTCCTCCGCCTCCCGATATAACTGTTCCGCTTTGGCATAGTCCTCATTCATCAATGCTTTTACCACATCAGAGCCGTACCCGTGGAACTTTTTATGCTTCTCTTCCAACGGCTTCCAGATGGGACGCAGCTCCGGCATTTTAGGCGTCATAGCATAATAGAAATGCCCAAAGCCGCATTTTGAAGCATCCAACTGTAACGGCAGCACCATGCGCTCCGTCACCATGGTTTTTAATCGGTCAAGCCAGCTCTGGTGGGCGTCAATCGCTTTATCTATATACTTTACAAATTCCGACGGCTCTAACCGGAAAAACGGGTCGTCCGTCATCTTACCCAAAACTCTCGCTGCCTCGTCTAATTCTTTTTCAATTTCCTCCACCGGAGTGATGGACTGCTTCAGTTCCTTGCTGATGTCCCGCATCTCCCCTGCGCTTTCCTTTAACTGCTCACACTGCTGCCTGATTTGGAAGGTCTGGTTCTCCATCTCCACCATGGAGCTGCTGATTTCCTCACTGACCGCCGCTAGGGAGCTGACAGACTCATTGACCTTTGACACATGCTGCTGGTTCTCATGATTAATCTCCCATACATTGCCGATACGTTCTGTAATGTCCCCCAGCGCCTGAATGGTGTTTGCAGCGCTGTCCACACTCTTCTGGGACGCTGTCTTGATTTCCGTTACGAACTGTCCCATATTTCCCGTCAGTTTCTGGGTTTCCTCCGCCAGCCCGCGTATCTCATCTGCCACAACCGCAAATCCCCTGCCTGCTTCTCCTGCCCGTGCCGCCTCAATGGACGCATTCAGCGCCAGAAGATTCGTCTGGGAGGAAATGGCGTTGATGCCTGCAATAACTTCATTCATCCGCAGAATCACGTCCTGCAGTACATCCATATCCTTCTGCATTTCCTCCGAGATGCTGATTGCCTGACCGGAAAGCTCCTT
>JAGAIK010000355.1 GCA_017626625.1 Roseburia sp. | reverse complement strand
TCTGTCTATGATGTCATTTACTCTCTCGTCTATGATTACGGGAACACGTTTGTCTATGATGTCATTTACTTTCTCGTCTATGATTACAGGAACACGTCTGTCTATGATGTCATTTACTTTCTCGTCAACCACATCTTCAACAATACTGCGGATTACCTGCGTATCCCGTTTCTCCATGACATCTTCAACTACGTCACGTATCGCCTGCAAATCCCGTTTCTCCATCACGTCTTCGACTACACTGCGAATTGCCTGCAAATCTCGTTTCTCCATCACGTCTTCAACTACGCTGCGGATTGCCTGCAAGTCTCGTTTCTCCATGATATCTTCAACTGCGTCATGAATTACCTGCATATCCCGCTTTTCCATGACGTCCTCAACTGCGTCACGAATCGCCTGTATATCCCGTTTTTCCATCGTGTCCTCAATGACACCGCGGATTGCCTGCAAATCTCCTGCTTCTAGCATGTATACTCCTCCTTTCCCCCTCAATGCCCTGCCGTTCACGGTTTTATCTTACATCTGCTTTGTACTTTCTGTCAATCAGATATTTAGCTTTAACGCGATTCGCTATTTTTTAAAAAAAGTTTTGCATTTCCACCAACAAAAAAACCGCTGAACTTTCAATATAATCGTTCAACGGTTCTCATGCCGGCAATGGGACTTGAACCCATACGATGTTGCCATCGCCAGATTTTGAGTCTGGTGCGTCTGCCATTCCGCCACGCCGGCTTATGAAATTCTGCTTGCATTTCCGCTTAAGCAAAAAGTATTTTATCATATTCCACACCGGATTGCAAGTTAAAAATAAAAAATTTTAAATCTTTGAAGAGTGTCACAATTATTGCGACACTTCCTCAAAAAAAAGAATTTCTCTACCAAGGTCATTATGACGCATTTATGACTTGTTGTCAACTTTAAACTCAAGCTAATTTTTTCAATTCCTCTTCAAATAACTCTGCTGATGTCCTATTTTTAAATATTCCTCTGGGATAATGATTTATCCACTCTTCAATATATGCTATTTCTTCATCTGTCTTATCATCAAAATCCTCTCCCTTGGGTATGTGGCGCCGAATGAGACGATTATTATTTTCATTGGTTCCACGTTCCCAACTGCTATACGGGTGGCAGTAAAAAACAAATGTGCGTTTACCCTCTCTTAGTACCGACCTTTCTAACCCCTCATAATCTGCAAACTCGACACCATTATCTACTGTGATACTGCGAAATACCTTTTGAAATCGTTCTCCCCACCTCCGCTCTATCATATCCAGCGCCTCCACCACGGAAGCAGCCGTCTGGTCTTTTAATTTCACAACAATTTCATTTCTGGTCTTACGCTCTGTCAAAACCAACATACAAGACTTAGTAATTCCTCGTTTTCCCTTTACAGTGTCCATTTCCCAGTGTCCGAATACCTCTCGATTGTCTACCTCTTCCGGACGCTTCTCGATACTCTCTCCGGCACTGCCTCGTTTTTGTACACGAACTTTCTTAGGGTGCTGTTTCCGGTTGCCTTTAATTGGCAACTGCTTATTTGTTAATTTCAAAAATATACCACCGTCAATATAACGATACACCGTCCTGGTACTTATCTTCGTTTTAAATTCTATTCTCTGATTCTCAATTTCTCCTATTACTGCGGCTGGACTATAATGTTCATTCACTATTTTATCCTCTATATAATCCGCTAATTTCTGGTCTTTTCCAATCTTTAACGCAGTTCCTTTTCCCTGGGCTTTCCAGTCATGGTACTCCTGTCCCAAATCACTACTGTAGCGTTCTTCTTCCGTGTAATCTGAATTTCTATGTATATATTTTCCCCTGTCAAACTCCCTATATACGGTTGCTCTATGGACATGCAGATATTCTGCTACTTCTCTTTTCGTATGCCCTGCATTTAATAATGTCTCCATCTTTATTCTATCATTTTGGGTCAACTGTCTATATTTTTTCATTCGTTACCTCTGTCAATTTAACATTATTCTCTCTAGTTGTCATTTTTTGTAAACTCTTTATAAATTCTACATCAAAAATATTGTTTATCAAATTCAAATATGCTAGATTAAGTCTGTAAAAATTAAAACAATTCACAGTGCAGACAGGTGATGATTGGTCACGACAAACGCATGAGTAAATAAGGTGATTGGGTTTTTGTTCTATCCAGTTCGGGGTTCCATGAACGTATTGTAGAACAGTTGAAGAGCACCTTCTTCTATTGAATTTCCCACACCATGGTCCTGGATGAATTGCTGCATTTCAAGAATCGTTTCATGTGTGAAACAATACGTCTGTTCTGGCGTGGCATTCTTTAGGTTTTCAAAGGCTTCCGAAGTGCTGCTATACACTTTGAATCAGTTTTAATTTCTTTCCTTACTTATAAACAAGGCAAGCTGCGTATTATGCGCAGCTTGCCTTATTTTGCCCTACTCTATTTTGTTTGGTTCCATGAATGTATCATAGAACAATTGTAGGGCATCTTCTTCTTCAGAATTTCCCACGCCATGTTCCTGGATGAATTGCTTCATTTCCAGAATTGTCTCATGCGTAAAATAATACGTCTGTTCTGGCGTGTTATTCCTCAGGTTGTCAAAAGCACTCTGCAAGACCGCCGTATACTCCGGGTCTGTCTTCCAGATGGAGTTGTCCTCCAGCCCGCCGTGCTCATAATCCATATTAAAATACTTCTCACTGATAAATCTCGTTGTACCTATCGGCTTTACTTTCTGGGGCGTGGTATCCACCACATACACCATGATTTGTTTCCGGTAAGTGCTGCCAGAGCTGTCTGTTACCGTCAGATTTTCCGACACTGCAGCATCATGTGTCATAGAGGCAAACTCCGTTTCCTGGTAATCTGGAATGGTAAAGGCGGTAGTCACTCCCGGCTTATTGGCTGCCGGATTTACTCCCGGCAAAATGGGGCTGCCATCCTCCCTGTCTGTGGCTGTAGCATGGCTTAAAATTTCCTCTTCCGTGATAAAGCCGCTCTGCGCCTGCTCTAAAGAATAATACAGGTCATGGGCTTCAATCCAGGGGCAGTCATCCCAGACGGCATACAGGGTAACTTCACCACCGTTCTCGGCTGTCAGATTTCTTACCACATCACCGGCTTCCCATGTCGGCGTAAGTTTATCTTTATCGTCATAAAGTGCCCAGCCAAGGAATACAGAAGGATACACGGTTTTATCTGCTACACCGTCTGCCTGCTTTGCCTCCTCGTCAGAAGTGATTTCCTCTTCTGTTTCCTGTTCATCGTCAGAAATAATCTCCTCACTATCTGTTTCTGTTTCGTTTTCTTTCTCCGGCGTCACCTCGTCAATCTCTCTACTTTGCCTGTTTTCATCTGTTTCCTCCGATGATGCCGTTTCTTCTGAAAACAGTTCCTGCTGTTCCGCATCCTCTTCTGCTTTCCCTGAAAAAATGGTGCTTTCAGAAATCGCACCGGATTCCACATCTGCGGTGACATTCACCCCATCTAAGGTATATTTTTTATACGCCGCAGCTCCGTCCGGCAAGGTGATATCTGTATCATAGGTTGTCACGATATCATCAATGTGTCCCATGCCGCCGTTGGGGTCGAAATGAATCGTATATGTATTTGCTTCCCCGTTAGCAGTCAAATCCACGTTCTGTGCGGGCATGGTAAATGTAGCTTCCATGCTGCTGTAGGTATAGGTCCCTGTCCAGTTCAGCCAATGATATCCTTCTTTTAAGACGGCACCTATGGATACACTTGCACCATACAGATAGGTTCCTCCGCCGGAAACACTTTCAATTCCGGTTCCCTCGTGGAGCGTGACGCTGTAGGATTTTCTGTCATAATAATAGTTGATGACAAGGGAATCGTCTGCCGCCACTATTCCGCTCTGGGCAGATGGGCTGGTAAATCCAGTATAGCTTTTTACCACTGGGGTAACGGTGCTTCCTATCGGGGCAGTGAAGGTTTCCTTTTCTGCCAAATCATAGTTGTTTCCGTCATATACGCCCGCTGTTCCTGTTATTTTCTGCTTCCAGTGGTTCACGGTATAGCTTGCATATTTCGCCTGCCATTGCGCATACAATACAATGGTTTCTCCCGGATTCGCAAGGTTTGTTACGGACTGCCCTGCGCTATAAGAGGTTCCGCTGCCGTCCGGCTTCGTGTTCCAGCAGACTGCTTTCGACTCCTGTCCATAAGGCGGCGCAAAGGTGTTTGCATTCAATGTATATGCCGTATCTTTTTTACAGGTCTGGGAGGCAACTGTGCCGCTTCCGCCGTTTGCATGATAAGCGATTACGTATTCATCAGATGTGCCCCAGCGCGCGTATATTGTGGCTTGTCCGTTTACGGTATTCGAGTCATTGAAGTAGGTGTTTGATACAACAATGCTGCCGTTTGACGCTACCACCTGCTCCCCGCCTGTCGGCTGTGTAAAATATCCCGCAAAGGCAGAACCATCCTTTCTTTCCGGAATGTAGATACTGGTTGTCTGCTCACCCGGTGTTTCGTTGTAGTTAAAATAGTAAATGACTGCTTTTCCGTTCCCGGTTTTTTCACCGGATTTTTTTGTTTTTGTTAAATCCTTACAACTATCAAGGTTTACATACTCCGAGGGTATGCCGCTGACACCGCCATTGTAATTGTCTCCGCCCTGACCGGTTTTGATGAAAGTATTGTTTCCTGCGGTACTCGAACCGCCCGGATATCCGCCGCCGTCACCATAGTACTTTCCATTCAGTTCGTTTTTGTCTTCGTAGTCGGTTTCCCGTTTTACAGTCGCTCCGGTAAACTTTTCATCTGCCGTCGGGAAGGAGTAGTATATCTTACTTCCGCCAGCTCCTCCGGTCTTTGATGCTGCTTTTCCCGCCTTATCCGTTGTACTGGCGCCGCCTCCTCCGCCGCCTCCGGCAATCACTCTGTAATCTTTGCTTGTTCCTCCAATCCGGATGTCGGTTGAGCCGCCTCCGGCGCCAACACCCCACCAGTTTGAATAGCCCGCTCCGGCTTTTCCGCCATTATAACCGCCCGAACCAAGCCATGCGCCTTTATTCTCACTTCCGCCGTCAGCCGGTTTGGAACCGCCCACTTTCGTGGTATTTCCTCCTCTTCCTCCAACACGAATGTAAACCTTTGCTCCCTGCGCCAGACGTTTCCAGCCTGCGGCGTACCCGCCTTTTCCTCCGGCTGTACCGTAGCCCTTGCCTCCCTGTGCTCCCCATACTTCAAAATAATACCATCCGGTATATGGAGCAACAAATGTCTGGACAGAACCATTCACACCTGACCCATCCGTTTTCGTATCGCTGCCAACTGCCGTTCCGTCAGATCCCTTGAAGGAAAATGTCTGGGTATTCATGGTATTCACGTCCGTATTTTTTCGGGTAAACGTAAAGTTCTTTCCATAATCCTCATAAAAGACTGTTGTGCCGTAATCAAAAATTCCTGCCGTTGTATTTACATTACAATTAATGGTGTAGCTCTTCGACTGCCAGTCCGCATAAATTGTCATATTCCTGGTGATAAGCTTACAGTCAAATGTTCCGGCTCCCTGCAGGAGATTTCCGTTGCTCTCGATATACTGTGCCGCATTTGCTCCCATCGTCGAACCGCCCGGCACGGACCAGTACCCGATACAGGTTTCTCCGTTTGATGTGGGCAGGACTGCGCTACTGATTTGTGTGGTACAGTTTGCATCTGCAAAGAGTCCCACATAATACTTGGAATAGATTGCCTTTGTACGTGAGGACGCATTTGTGAGCGCTCCATCTGACCTCTGTGCGTCCAACGTGATGGTAAAGACTGCCGGTGACCAGTACGCATATAGGGTTGTGTCTTTGATAAATGATTTTCCTGCATCCAGAATGGTTCCGTTTCGGTCAATGCACTGTGTTCCGCCTCCATCCTCTGCCGTGTAGTACCCCAAAAAAGTACAGTGTTTTTTCGTTGGTATCGTAATCGTGGAAATCGGTGTCGATAAACCACTATCCGAAAAACTTCCTGACCTGTACCGGATATAATATTCCTTTGTTCCCTCGGAGGTTACTCTTCCGCCGTCAATCTTTGCTCCCTGGGAATCAAGTGTTACATGGACCATGATATCTGCACGGGAATTTACCTCGCCAAGCGGCACTTCAATT
>JAGAIK010000354.1 GCA_017626625.1 Roseburia sp. | reverse complement strand
TCCCGCAATAAAGCCTTCAATATCACCGCGGCAAAAAGGTAGGCTGTGTAACCTGCCAACAGCAGAAGATAAATCAGATAACATGTCTGCGCCACCCGTCCCCCAAAAACGCCGAAATGTCTGGTAAGATACTCACTGAGATTTTCCTGCCCCATATCCGCCAACGCCAGCTTTAACAGTTTCAAAAACAAAAGTCCCCCAAAAACGCCGATGACAATGCAGAAAATTCCATCCCGCCCCGCCGTCTTTGCCAGCACCGTGGGCACCAGCAGTGTGCTAAGCCCCAGCAAATCAAAGGTCAGCAGGCGGAATACCTGGCGCTGTGATATTTTATCATTTCCTGAAAACATCCTTTTTCCTCATTTCCTGTCCAAATTTTACCTATATTACTGCCCGCGCTTTTCGCGCATCCCAAGTTTCCCGGAAACCTGCTTAGGAACGCTGTTACTGCCCACGCTTTTTGCTTTGCCACACCAGTTTCGTACGGCGGTCTCTTCTGGCGTAAATCGGACGTTTTGTAAGTTTTCGCAGGGGTTGTCTCCAGATAAAATCCCGCTCGTCCTCGTAGTCGGTCAAATCTGCTCCCACAAAGGGCATCAGATACGGAATGCCAAAGCTCTTTAAATGAGACAGATGAATCAGCACCGCCAGCAGCCCCACCAGCATTCCAAAGAAGCCCAGCCACGCACAAAGAGCGATAAAGAAAAACTTCAATATCCGAAAAGCGGTGGCAAATTCCTCATTGGGAACGGCAAAGGAACAGAGGGCAGTAAAGGAAATCACAATTACCACAATAGGGCTCACAAGATTTGCCTCCACCGCAGCCTGACCGATAATCAGTCCTCCCACAATTCCTATGGTATTTCCCATGGCTCCCGGCAGCCTGACCCCAGCCTCCCGCAGCAGTTCAAAGGAAATTTCCATAATCAATACCTCTATGACCGCAGGAAAGGGCACGCCTTTCCTTGCATCTGCAAAGGATAGCAGCAGCGTCGTAGGCAGTATCTGAGTATGAAAATTGGTGACGGCAAGGTAAAGCCCCGGCAGCGTCATGGCAAAAAAGGATGCGATGTAACGCAGCATACGCCCAAAGCTTGCGATTTCCCAGCGGTTATAGTAATCATCGCTGGTACGGATAAAGGAGTTGTAATCGGTCGGCAGAATCAATGCCACCGGAGAGTTGTCCACAAGCAAAATCACTCTGCCCTCCAAGATTGACATGGCTGCCCGGTCCGGCCGTTCCGTTGTCTGAAACTGGGGAAAGGGCGAATACCATTTTTCCTCTGTCAACTGTTCAATGACGCCGCTGTCTAACACCCCGTCAATTTCAAAGCCCTCCATCCGCCGTTCAATCTCTTCTAACAGCCCCGGATAAACCAAATCCTCCATAAATACCAGAAACAGACTGGTGTTAGAACGGACACCGGATTTCAACTGCTTCACCTTCACCTTCGGGGAACGGATTCTCTTTCGGATAAGCGCGGCATTCTGCTTGACCGAATCGGAAAATCCCTCATTGGAGCCCCGGATTACCTTTTCCGAATTTACCTCGCTAAGTCCCATCCGGGGATAACCGTCATCCGGTATCTTAAGCGCCCGGTCAAACCCTTCCACAAAAAGAATGCTCTCCCCGGTCAACAGCCCGTCCGCCGCATCCTCAATGGTGTCAAAAAAAGTAGCATCGGAAATTCCCAGAGCATTCTGCTCTAGCACCTGATACAATTCTTCCTTCTCTAACGTCCGAAGATACTTCAACACCTCGCTGAGCGCCGAGGTTCCCATATCCACCGATACTTCAATAAACGTAAGGTAGGCGGGGATATCCCTGTTTTTCCCCAGATTCATCTGTTTTTTCTTAATATCATCACACTGATGGAAAAACTCTTCCATGTGGGCAATATTTTCACTCAGCAGGTCCGTCACCGGCGTTTGATTCTTCATAATCCACCTCACACAAAAAGGATAGGCTTTCACCTATCCCTGATTGTTGTTAGTGTATTCTGTTTTGCCGTTTTTATACAAAAACTTTTTATACAAAAACTTTGTCAGTCCTGCTCCCGGATTCTCTCCTCCACTGCCACCGCCTGATTTTCCACGTGGCGGTGCATGACGGCTGTGACCTTTGCCTTATCCTTTGCCATGAGCCCCTCCACAATCTCGCTGTGCTCCCGAATCAACACCGGATAATTCTTCTCGTCCTTCACATATTCAATCCGGTAGCGGTACATCTGCTCTCTTAAATTGCTCACGATATTCACCAGTTTTGGGTTTCCGGTTGCCTGATAAATAATGTCGTGAAACTTCTCATCTGCCTCGGCAATCTTTTTGACATTTCCGTTTTTAGTGCATTCCTCAAATTCCCGCATGGTCGTTTTCAGTTCGTCTAACTGCTCCGCCGTCATCTGCTCGCAGGCAATGGAAGCGGCAAGCTCGTCTAAAGCTTCCCTGACCTGAAGGACATCTCTCATATCCTTCTCCGTCATTTTTGCAACCTCCGCTCCCTTTCTCGGAATGGTGACTGCAAGCCCCTCCTGCTCTAACATACGGATTGCCTCCCGGATAGGCGTCCGGCTGACGCCTAATTTTGCCGCCAACTGCAATTCCATCAGGCGCTCCCCCGGTTTTAATTCTCCCCGCAAAATCGCTTCCCGCAATGTATGAAAAACAACATCCCGAAGCGGAAGATACGCATTCATATTCAGCGTCAAATCCTCTGTCATAATTTCCCCCTTTTTATCGTTCCTGTACATCATCCGCAGCCGTGTCCGGTCCTGCAATTCCTTTTTTAACGTGCATTGTTGTAAATACTGGTCAAATATACCTGCTTTGCAAGCCCGGAGGACCACATTGCCTCATAAGCTGCCGCCGCAGTTTTTTCCTTATCAAAAAGTCCGAACACCGTAGGACCGCTGCCGCTCATCATGGCTCCCACTGCCCCGTGCTCTAACATATGCTCCTTTATCTCCGCTATCACCGGATAATTGGGGATTGTCACTGTCTCTAAGACATTTCCCATATCCGCCGCAATTTTCTGCAAATCTTTCTCCCTGATATCGCCAATCAGTTTGTCAATATCGGGATGCGGTGTGCTGTCGTTTAATTTCAAATTCTCATAGACAAACTTTGTGGAAACGCTAATCTGGGGCTTGGCAATCAGCACCGGGCATTTCACCATGGGCGGCAACGCCGTGAGTTTTTCTCCTATGCCTTCCGCCAAAGCGGTTCCACGCATAATACAGTAGGGAACATCCGCTCCGATTTTTACGCCCCGCTCCATCAGTTCTTCTCTCGAAAGCCCTAAATCAAAGATACGGTTCATACCGTAAAGAGTGGCTGCTGCATCCGTACTTCCTCCCGCCATGCCCGCTGCCACGGGGATATGCTTGTGCAGCTTTACGTCCACGCCGTCTGGTATGTTAAATTCGTCTTTTAATAATTTTGCAGCCTTATATATCAGGTTATTCTCATTGGCAGGCAAAAATGCCAGATTTGTGGTGAGGGTGATATCGTCAGAAGCCGTCTTCTTGATTTCCAGACGGTCAAACAGGTGTATGGTCTGCATCACCATTTTTACCTCGTGATAGCCATCCTCCCTTTTCCTTATAACATCTAATCCCAGATTGATTTTTGCCAGTG
>JAGAIK010000353.1 GCA_017626625.1 Roseburia sp. | reverse complement strand
TCATGACCTTTGCCGACACCTTAAAAGGAACGAAGGAGGGCACAGAGCGCCATATTTCCATTGACGACCCGGCGCTGTTAGAAGAAATCGGTCAGGAGGCAATGGACAAGCTGTTAGAGGAAATCGAACTGCTTGACGGCGCCAGTGCGGAGTTTGACCAGGAGATGGTGACAAAGGGAGAGCTCTCCCCGGTATTTTTCGGTTCTGCCCTTACAAACTTTGGTGTGGAAACCTTTTTGCAGCATTTCCTGAAAATGACCTATTCCCCACTGCCCCGAAAAGCGGATATCGGGGAAGTAGACCCCTTTAGCGAGGATTTCTCTGCCTTTGTATTTAAAATTCAGGCAAATATGAATAAAGCACATCGTGACCGTATCGCCTTTATGCGTATCTGTTCCGGAAAATTTGAGGCAGGCATGGAAGTTACCCATGTGCAGGGCGGCAATAAGAAAATCAAGCTGTCCCAGCCCCAGCAGATGATGGCGCAGGAGCGTCACATTGTGGAGGAAGCTTATGCGGGGGACATTATCGGTGTCTTTGACCCGGGTATCTTTTCCATCGGCGATACCATTACCACAGCAAAACCCTTCAGGTTTGAGGGCATCCCTACCTTTGCGCCGGAGCATTTTGCCAGAGTGCGTCAGGTGGATACCATGAAGCGGAAACAGTTCATGAAAGGTATCGAGCAGATAGCCCAGGAGGGTGCCATCCAGATTTTCCAGGAGTATGACAGGGGTATGGAGGAGGTCATTGTGGGCGTGGTGGGCGTCCTGCAATTTGATGTTTTAAAATACCGCCTGGAAAATGAATATAATGTAGAAATCCGTATGGACAACCTGCCCTATGAGCATATCCGCTGGATTGAAAATGAAGAGGTGGATATGGATAAATTGGTGGGAACCTCCGATATGAAAAAAATACAGGATTTAAAAGGCAGACCATTGCTTTTGTTTGTCAACGCATGGAGCGTCGGCATGGTCTTAGACCGGAACGAGGGACTTGTGTTGTCAGAATTTGGACGAGAGTAAGAGAAAGGAGAAAATAATATGGCAGTAGTGAAAATCACAAACGATAATTTTGAACAGGAAGTACTTGCCTGCAAAATTCCAGTGGTACTGGATTTCTGGGCAGAGTGGTGCGGACCGTGCCAGATGCAGGGACCTATTATCGAGGCGCTTTCCGAAGAACTGGAGGGCAAAGTAAAATTCGGCAAGGTAAATGTAGACGAAGAGTCAGCCCTTGCTTTAAAATACCAGATAATGAGCATTCCGACCCTGATAGTAATGCAGTATGGACTGTTCAAAAACAAAGCCATTGGCTTACAGCAGAAGGAAAATATTCTGGAAATGATAAAAGAGTGTGAGGAGTAAAGGTAATAGTTCAGCCTTCCCTGGCTCTCAGGGCACAGGGAAAACTGAACTGTCACGAATAAAGAGGTCTTCCGGTAAAAACAGGATGATATGGATTTTTAAAGGAAAATTCATATCGTCCTGTTTTTTGTTTGGCGGGGGGCTTGACAACTGCATAAAAATCGTTGTATATTAAACGTTAGCGTTCTAACTATTAGAATGCTAATTAAAATATCAGGGAAAGGAGTTTTGCTCATATGGAGGATACGCTTCATTATTTACTGATGGTGAATCATCTGTCGGTGCAGAAACAGCTTTTTGCAAACCTCAAAGCCACGGATTTGACCTTAGGGCAGCCGAAGGTTCTGGATTACCTGAGCGGGCATGACGGTGCGGTGCAAAAGGAAATTGCGTCAGCGTGTCACATTGAACCGGCATCCCTTACCTCTATTTTGAACGGAATGGAAAAAAAGGGGCTCATCATAAGAAAAATGCGTGAGGATAACCGAAGATATCTGTATGTTTATATGACGGAAAAGGGCAGGGAGGCTGCAGGGCTTGTGAATGCTGCTTTTGAAGAAATAGAACATGCTGCACTGGAAGGTTTTTCCGAAGAGGAAAAAGAAATGCTTCTCATGTTTCTCACGAGAATCCATACTAATTTTAAAGACAGAAAGAAGGATACCAATGACTAAAAAGGAAACTGCAAAACGTTATTTACTTTTAATTATCGGATTGTTTTTATCGGCGCTGGGCGTTGCATTTACTAAGCATGGGGAGTTGGGGGTATCGCCCATTTCTTCCGTGGCAAATGTATTAAGCTGCAAATTTTCATTTTTTACCCTGGGAACATGGCTGATTATATGGAACTGCATTTTAATTGCCGGGCAGATACTAATTCTCAGAAAAAAATTCAGGCTGATACAACTGCTTCAGATACCGCTGTCCTTTTTATTTGGTTATTTTACGGATTTCGGACTGTGGTGTGTGTCAGCGCTGCCGGCGGACCATTATATCCAGAGGCTGCTTCTGGTGTTTATAGGGATTGTGATTCTTGCACTGGGAGTTTGCGTTTCCGTCATTGCGAATGTAATTATGAATTCCGGAGAGGCTTTTGTAAAAGCGGTTTCCGATACCATACATAAAGAATTTGGCAATGTGAAAATTGCATTTGATTTAAGCTGCGTTGTAGCCGCTGTACTGCTGTCTCTTTTCTTTTTTGATTTTTCCGTGGTCGGAACCAGGGAGGGAACGGTGCTGTCGGCGGTTTTTACGGGCGTTGTGGTAAAATTTTTCACAAAAAGGCTCAAGAAGCCTTTAGAATATCTGGTGGCAAAATAAGACACCGCCTCAGGCAAAGTTCCCTGCCTAATTTCCCGGTGTACGGCGTTGCCTTTCATAGGCAGCCTTTTCTGCCTTCAGTTCCAGCAGCAGGCGCAGGACATTCCATTGCTTGTTGTTAGGAGTCAGCACTGCCTTGAAATCCACCTGTACCGGACTTTTGCGCAGGGAGAATAGCAGCTTGTCCAGTCGTTTTTCTGAAAAATCACAGAGCAGCAGTAAATTTTCTTCCGGCACCTCTCCGGTAAAAGGCTCTGTCAGGGGATTTTTCCTGCCGGAGGCTAAAGCCTCAAGGCTCTGTTTATAGTCAGTGGCTTCCACAGCTTCTAAGCGTATTTTGTGGGCGGCGGCAAGCTGTCTTAATTGAAAAAGTTCCGTTTCGTCAAAATGAAAAGCTAATAATTTTTCCATGGTAATCCTCACTGTAAAATAATAGTTAGCTATAGTTTACACAGATTGAGGGCAGATTACAACTTGTTTTTTCTTGACTG
>JAGAIK010000352.1 GCA_017626625.1 Roseburia sp. | reverse complement strand
TTGTCCATTCCATCTATCTGTTAATGACAGGCGCCATTTCCCCATAAAATAACCGGAAGCCGTTTTTACAAAATCACCGGAGTGTAAAATTTTTTTACACCCCGGCTTTTTTGTCCATACAAATTGTCCTATATGATACTTGTGCCCGGGAACGAATCCCTCTAAAATCGAAGAAAAGGAGGGATTGTCATTATGAAAGAAGTAAAATCACCAAAAAAGCCGCTGATTTACTACTATGGAATTGCGGTACTTATCATTTTTTTATTTAACATTTTTATCTCCCCCCTGCTGATGGAGGGACAGGTCAAAGAGGTGGACTACGGAACCTTTATGACCATGATAGAAGAAAAAAATATTGGACGCGTACAGGTGGAGGACACCCAGATTGTTTTCACCGATAAGGAAAATACTCAAATCTACAAGACCGGCGTCATGAACGACCCCACTCTGACCCAGCGCTTATACGATGCCGGGGCGGATTTCGCAAAGGACATCCAGGAAACCATGTCCCCTCTTGCCAGTATTTTTCTGACTGTCATCCTGCCTCTGCTGATTTTCTTCGCTTTAGGCAACTATATGAGCAAGAAGCTGATGGAACAGGCAGGCGGTAAAAATTCCATGGCTTTCGGCATGGGAAAAAGCAATGCCAAAATCTATGTCCAGTCCACTCAGGGCATTCACTTCAGTGATGTGGCGGGAGAGGACGAGGCAAAGGAAAGTCTCGCCGAGATTGTGGACTATCTGCACAATCCGGAAAAATACACCGAAGCAGGCGCCTCCATGCCGAAGGGGCTTTTGCTGGTGGGACCTCCCGGCACCGGAAAAACCATGCTGGCAAAAGCAGTGGCAGGAGAGGCAAATGTCCCCTTCTTCTCCATCTCCGGTTCGGAATTTGTGGAGATGTTTGTGGGTATGGGCGCCTCTAAGGTGCGCGACCTTTTCAAGCAGGCAAAAGAAAAGGCACCCTGCATCGTATTTATAGACGAAATTGACGCCATCGGTCAGAAACGAAACAGCAGCGGAATGGGCGGAAATGACGAGCGGGAGCAGACCCTAAATCAGTTGCTGACGGAGATGGACGGCTTTGAGGGGAATACGGGAGTCATCATTTTAGCCGCCACCAACCGTCCCGAATCCCTTGACCCGGCACTGACCAGACCCGGACGTTTTGACAGGCGGGTTCCTGTCGAACTTCCCGACCTTGCGGGAAGAGAAGCTATTTTAAAGGTTCACGCAAAGAAAATCAAAATTACGGAGGATGTGGATTTCCATACCATCGCCCGCATGGCATCCGGCGCCTCCGGTGCGGAGCTTGCCAATATTGTCAACGAAGCTGCTCTCCGGGCTGTGCGGAACGGACGCACGATTGTAAACCAGTCTGATTTAGAGGAAAGCGTGGAGGTCGTTATTGCCGGATACCAGAAAAAGAATGCGGTTCTATCCGACAAGGAAAAATTAGTGGTCGCCTATCACGAAATCGGCCACGCCCTTGTGGCTGCCCTGCAAAGCCATTCCGCCCCGGTGCAGAAAATTACCATTATTCCCAGAACCTCCGGCGCTTTAGGCTATACCATGCAGGTGGATACCGGGGACAAATACCTTCTCACCAAAGAAGAAATCGAAAATAAAATTGCCACCTTTACCGGCGGACGGGCAGCCGAGGAAGTGGTTTTCGGCGAAATTACCACCGGCGCATCCAACGATATTGAGCAGGCGACCAAACTCGCCCGTTCCATGATTACCCGCTACGGCATGTGTGACGAATTTGACATGGTTGCCATGGAGACTGTCAATAACCAGTATTTAGGCGGCGATACTTCCCTGTGCTGCTCAGCCGATACCCAGAAGGAAATCGACAAAAAGGTCGTGGAGCTGGTAAAACAGCAGCATGAAAAGGCGATTCGGATTTTGACTGAAAACCGTAAAAAATTAGACGAGCTGTCACAGTTCCTCTATGAAAAAGAAACCATTACCGGGGAGGAATTTATGTCCATTTTAAATAAGGGAGGTGACAGACAATGAGAAAACGCTCTGGATTTGGATGGCTGGAATGTATTCTGGGAATTTTACTAATCATACTCGGCATTTTCACCTTTGCCAATCCCCACAAAACCCTCACCGGCATTATCGTTATTTATGGTGTGCTGGCGGTTGTGATGGGAATTACGGATATCCTGCTGTATGTGCGGATTGAACGCTACACAGGCTTCGGTCCTATCGTATCGCTGATTTCCGGTATCTTAAGCGTTATGTCCGGTATGATGCTGCTGGCATATCCCAATGCGGGGAAACTGATTTTATCGCTGCTTTTCCCCATCTGGTTTATTGCCCACTGTATTTCAAGGCTCTCCCATTTGCATACGATACGTCTGACGGCAGGGAATTTGATTTACTATCTTACGCTGGCACTTAACATCCTCGGACTTGCATTAGGCTTTATGATGATGTTCCGCCCGGTAGTTTCACTGATTTCCGTCAGCTATATTGTAGGAGCCTACCTTATTTTACTGGGAATTGACAGTATCATTATGGCATTCAGTAAGATTGGTTCGGATTTGTAAGCGAAAAGGGAGCTGCTGTCCCGCAGATGTAAGTGTCCGCACATCTGCGGGGCAACAGCTCCCTTTTACTCATGCCATAAGATTTAACATTAAAGCGACAACATATTATTTCAGTCCCCTGCAAATCGGTACTAAACAGATAAGCAGCAGAATGCCTGCAACTCCCACAACAATTCCAGGCACCAGATTTCCCCATACCATAACAAGACACATGCCGACGCCAAAGACTAACGCTCCGATAATTCCAAGAAAAATCGTTCCCACTGCCTTTCCGCTAATCTGAATCGGTTCCTTATGCTCCATCTTTCTCCAGACAAAAACGGTAATTAACGCAAGGACAAGTCCTATACAGCCCATTACAATTCCGGGCTTAAAGGCATTCCACTCTGGTATCATGGTCATGCACATTCCCATAGCGAAAAAGATACAACTGATTGCTCCTAAGATTAATGCCGCAAAACTACTTTTTTTCATATTGATATCCTCCTGAAATTTAATGTTTTGTTTTGATGTCTGTATCATAAAACCGTTCTGTTTTGATTTTATTTATAAAT
>JAGAIK010000351.1 GCA_017626625.1 Roseburia sp. | reverse complement strand
TTAAAATAAAAGTAATAAGCTTTTACGGAGGAGGAGACGTTGTGGATAATGCAGTATGGGTGCTGGCGATGTTTCTCATTCTGTGTGCAGTCATTGCAGCGGCAGCGATTTGCGTCCGGCGGGCAAACAGGGAGAGAGACAGGGCAAAGCAGGGCTTAGCCGAAACAAAAACGGAATTTTTAGCAAAGGTCAGCTATGACATCAAAACGCCGATGAACGTGATTGTGGGAGCGACAGCCCTTGGCATGGAGGATGTGGATGACCCGGAAAAGATGCGGGAATGCTTAGGCAGAATCCAGAATGCCAGCAATTTTTTAATGGAGCTGATTAACGATTTGCTGGATATGTCTAAAATCGAAACGGGGCGTTTCCATTTACATCCGAAGCCATACGCTTTTTCGGATTTTGCGGAGGGAGTGCGGCTTTTGATGGAGCCTGCCTGTGAGAAAAAGAATATCCGTTTTGAAATGACGGAGGATGAGATTAACCTGAATATGATGGTGGACCCCATGCGGTTTCAGCAGATTTTCTTTAATCTTCTCACCAATGCGGTGAAGTTTACCCCGGAGGGAGGGAAAGTAACCTTCCGTATCTGTAATTACGCTACCCATAATGACGTGTTTTCCGCGGATTATGTGGTGAAGGACAACGGTATCGGCATGAGCCAGGAGTTCCAGAAGATATTGTTCCAGCCCTTTACCCAGGAAACCGGGTGTATGGCAGAAAAACGCAACGGCGCCGGGCTGGGGCTTGCCATCACCAGAAATATTGTGGATTTGATGAACGGAACCATAGAGGTAAACAGTGAGTTAGGAGAGGGAACGGAGGTAAAGGTTCACCTGGATGTGGAAATCGCCTCTATTCAGCCGGAACAGGAAAACCAGCAGTTGGGAATGCAGGAAATCCGGCGGATTTTAAGGCGCAAGCGGGTGCTGTTAGCGGAGGACCATCCCATGGACGTGGAAATCACCAGACGGATTTTGGAAAATGTCAATATGGACGTGGTCTGCGTGGAAAACGGAAAAGAGGCGTTAGAGCGGTTCAATGCGGAGGAAGAATTTTTCTTTGACATCATACTGATGGATATCTGTATGCCGGAGATGGACGGACTGCTTGCGGCGCGCCAGATGCGTCAGACGAAGCGCACCGATGCGCAGGTAATCCCCATGATAGCCATGACCGCCAATGATTCTGTGGAGGATATCCATGTATGCAAAGAGGCAGGCATGAATGACCATGTGGCAAAACCTGTGGAGCCGCAGAAATTGTATCAGGTGTTATGCGAATATTTGCAGGAGATTGCCTGAAGCGGCAAAACCGGGAATGACAAATGTTTTAGACAAAAGCAGGAAACTGTCTAATAAAAAAAGCCGAAACTGGTTGCGTTTCCCTTTTTTTGCAGATATAATAAAAGATATAGGAAAAAGCGGTTCTATTTGTAGAAATTGTACATAGGATAAATGATAGAGAAGCCATGAGAGGATGAGAGCAGGCGAGGAATAACAGCAATGTTATTTTATAGCCCTGCTCTTTTTTCTTATTTTCACGGAAAAATTTATGCCTGAAAAAAAGTCCGGCTTCCGGAGAAAAGAACCGTGGGGAGGGACAATAGCAAAGAAGGTATTTTGGAAAGAAAGGGGTAACGGGTATGTGTTATGCAACGAAGAGAAAAATAGCAGATTGTGTGAAACATCTGATGCGCCGTCAGGATATTTCCAGGATTACGATTCAGGATGTCATGGACGAAACCGGGATGAGCCGCCAGAGCTTTTATTATCATTTTAAAGACATTTATGATGTGTTAGAGTGGATTGTGCAGAAAGATTTTAAAGAGCCGATTTCCGATACGGAGTATGAGAGCATGGAGGAGTGGGTCTGCGATTTATTCCGGGTGATAGAGAAAGAGCGCAGCTTTTATGAGAAGATTGTATCAGAGGTGGAATGGCCGAGAATTATCCGCAACATCAAGGTTTCTTTAAAGGAACAGATGATGGAGATTTTTGTCCGGGACGAGAACCATGCAAAACGCTGCCAGACAGAGGAATGGGACAACTGCATGGATATTTTTTCCACTGCCTTCGGGTATTATATGTTAGACTGCATTTATCGCAGAAAAACCTTTAGCGAGAAAAAGGTCATTCAGGATACCAGATATATCATGATGATGCTTGAGAATGCACAGGAAAATGCCGGGAGCCCGCTTGTGGTATTTCCGAGAAAAATGGTTATGTAGAAATCTGTAGATAGTCATATTCAGAAACAGTCGAAAAGAGCCGGTGTGAGCCGGCTCTTTTTTGATGCAGATGGATTTTTACCAGGGAATTAGTCCGTAAACAAGTACTGCTGCTAAGGCGCCTACAATAGGTCCGATGATTGGAACGATAAGACCGTATCCAAAGTTGGAAGAGCCTTTTCCTTTGATAGGAAGCACTGCATGTGCAAGACGGGGACCTAAGTCTCTGGCGGGGTTGATTGCGTATCCGGTCAAGCCGCCGAGGGACATACCAACGGAAACGATGATACCGAATACTAAGATTTTACCGACGCCTGCATTTAACTCAGGAACCTGCCCCATGCCTTTGATAGCAAATACTAAGATAAAGGTTCCCACTGCTTCGCTGAAGATATTCAGCCCCGTGTTTGGAACGGAAGGTGCGGTGGAGAAAACGCCGAGCTTGGTTCCGGGGTCTTCGGTTGCATCGAACTGTCCTTTAAAGAGCAGGTATACGATGCAGGCACCTGCGAAAGCTCCGGCGAGCTGTGCAATAACGTAGCCGGGAACCATGCTCCATGCAAAACTGCCGTCAGCAGCCAGCGCAATGGTAAGCGCCGGGTTGAAGCTGGCTCCGGAAGCTTCCCCGAAGATAAAGGCGGGAAGCATAACGGCAAGACCCCAGGCAAAGGTAATCTGGATAGAACCGGCGCCCTTCATGCCGGATTTGTTTAAGGTAACATTGGCAACAACGCCGTCACCTAAGATGATAAGAATCATTGTGCCGATAAATTCCGCAATATATGGCAACATAATCATTTACCTCCTCAAAATCAGTCTTCTTTTGCCCAGTTGAAAGAATAGGTGACGGCTTTCTTCCACATTTTGACTTTCTTCGCCCGTTCCTCTGCGTCGATTTCCGGTGTAAAGGTGCGGTCAATCGCCCAGTTTTTGATAACGTCTTCTTTACTCTCCCAGTAGCCGACAGCAAGACCGGCGAGGTAAGCCGCGCCCATAGCGGTGGTTTCCACGCACATCGGACGGTTGACAGGAGCGCCGCTGATATCAGCCTGCATCTGCATTAAGAGGTTGTTAGCGCTTGCGCCGCCGTCTACCTTTAAGGCGGCAAGGTCGATGCCGGAGTCTGCTTTCATTGCCTCTAATACGTCATTTACCTGGTACGCCAGAGACTCTAAGGTTGCGCGGATGATATGGTATTTGTTGACGCCACGGGTTAAGCCTACGATAGTACCTCTTGCGTACTGGTCCCAATAAGGAGCGCCTAAGCCTGTAAAGGCGGGAACCACATAACAGCCGTTGGTGTCTTTTACTTTTCTTGCCATGTATTCGGAATCCGGTGAAGAATCGATGAATCTCATCTCGTCACGCAGCCACTGGATAGAAGCTCCGGCAACGAAGATTGAACCCTCCAAGGCATAATTTACTTTGCCGTCAAGACCCCAGGCGATGGTGGTTACCAGACCGTTTTTGGAGAAAACAGGTTTCTCTCCGGTGTTCATCAATAAGAAGCATCCGGTTCCGTAAGTATTCTTTGCCTCGCCGCTGGTAAAACAGGTCTGACCGAAAAGGGCAGCCTGCTGGTCGCCTGCAGCGCCTGCGATTGGGATTGGACCGCCGAAGAATACCGGGTTTGCCTCACCGTAAACGCAGCTTGAGGGCTTCGGTTCCGGGAGCATACATTTTGGAATGTTCAATTCCTTTAAGATGTCCTCGTCCCACTCTAACGTGTTGATGTTGAACATCATGGTTCTGGATGCGTTAGAGTAATCGGTTACATGAACCTGGCCTTGTGTTAATTTCCAGATAAGCCAGGTCTCTACGGTACCGAACAGCAATTCCCCGTTCTCTGCTTTCTCCCTTGCGCCTTCCACGTTGTCTAAGAGCCATTTTAATTTGGTTCCAGAGAAATAAGCGTCAATCACAAGTCCTGTTTTCTGGCGGAAGGTCTCAACCAGCCCTTTTTCCTTTAGAGAGTCACAGTACTCGGAAGTACGGCGGCACTGCCATACGATGGCGTGATGGATAGGCTCTCCGGTATTTTTATCCCATACGATAGTTGTCTCACGCTGGTTGGTGATACCGATGGCTCCGATGTCGGCAGCGGTTGCCCCGACGTTTGCCATTGCCTCTTTGGCTACCTCTAACTGTGTAGACCAGATTTCATCAGCATCGTGCTCGACCCAGCCCGGTTTCGGGAAAAACTGTGTAAACTCTTTCTGTGCCACGCTGCACATTTCCCCTTTTTCGTTGAAAAGGATACAGCGGTTGCTTGTTGTTCCGGCATCAAGTGCCATAATGTACTTTGCCATGTAAAAACCCCTCCGTTTTCTTTTAGAATCAGCAGCTTTATTTCCGTCTCCCCATTGTGACGGATATTCCTGCCTGCTTTGTAATTATAGTTTAACCGGTGACAGAAAAAAAGTCTTTAGACAGAAGTTTGAGATTGTAAAGACAGGGCAAAATTTTTGCATATGTGCAATTTTAACAAAAAAGAGGAAAAACTAAACCATAAATTAAAAAATATAGACAATAAAGAGAAAAAGTGGGATAATAGAAATATTCATAAGAGTATTTAAAGTAAGGAGAGCGGGTATGAAAAACATTAGTGTAAAGGCAAAGATGGTATTAATGGCGGTCGTCACTTTAATCGGTCTGCTGACATTAGGGGGAGTAGCGCTGATACAGTTGCAGAATCTGGAAAAAGAAGTGGTGGGAACGCTCGAACAAAGCATTCGTGAGGACTATGATCAAAACATAAAGGAGCAGGTGGATAACGCCATTTCCATGTTGGAAACAGTCTATGCAAAATGCGAAGCGGGAGAATGTACCTTAGAAGAAGCGGAGAAAGAGGGCGCAGATTTGCTGCGGGAGCTTCGCTACGGGGAGAACGGCTATTTCTGGGCAGATACCTATGAGGGCGACAATGTGGTGCTTCTTGGAAGTGATACCGAGGGGACAAACCGTATGGAGACAACGGACGCCGCCGGATACCAGATGGTAAAGGAGATTATCCGGGTAGGAAAAGAGCCGGAGGGCGGTTTTACGGATTATGTGTTCCCGAAGGAGGGAGAGACGGAGGCTTCTCCAAAGCGTTCTTACAGCAAAGCCTTTGAACCCTTTGGCTGGGTGGTCGGAACGGGAAACTATACGGATTACATTGACACCACAGTGGCGGAGAAAACAGAGAAAATCAAGGCAGGAATTGATTCCACCATATTTGGTATTCTTGGGATAGAAGCTGTGATTGTAATCGTTGCAGTGGGACTTTGCATTTATATCGGCAGTTCTTTAAGCAGGGCGTTTCAGTCAGCACTGCGTTATATTGGGCATATTGCCGATGGGGACTTTACCCATGCCCTTCCGAATCATCTGAGCAACCGGAAGGATGACTTTGGTGTGTTAGGACAGGAATTACAGAAGATGAAAACGCAGGTCAGCGGTCTGATAGCCGAAGTGAAAGCCCAGGGCGTGGAGATTAACGGTATCGTGGAGCGGGTAAGAGGAAACGTGTATACCTTAAGCGGCAATGTGGATGATGTTTCGGCAACTACACAGCAGCTTGCGGCAGGAATGGAGGAGACGGCAGCCTCATCAGAGACCATTAAAAATATGTCCCATGAGATTGAGGCGGCAGCGAAAAATATTGCTTACCGTTCCCAGGACGGGGCGGAGCAGGCAGCCAATATCCATGAGCGGGCAACCAAAGCGCAGAAGGATACGAAGGAGCAGAGGGCACATGCCAGCGCAATACATAATGATTTGCACGAGAGCCTGACAAAAGCCTTACAGGAGGCAGAGGTGGTAAAGGAGATAGAGGTACTGTCCTCCGCCATTATGGAGATTACCAACCAGACCAACCTCCTTGCGCTGAATGCGTCTATTGAGGCAGCCCGGGCAGGCGAGGCAGGAAAAGGCTTTGCGGTTGTGGCAACGGAAATCGGCGGTCTGGCAGAACAGTCCAAACAGACGGTAACGAAGATTCAGCAGGTGACCCAGGAGGTAACGGCAGCAGTTGAGAATCTTTCTAAGGATGCGGAACAGCTTTTGGAATTTGTGGCAACCGACGTGGTGGCAAGCTACGATATGTTTGGAGAGGTTGCAGAGGCCTACAATAAGGATGCGGAGGACATCGATTCCCTGATTAGCGATTTCAGCGCTACGTCCCAGGAATTGCTGGCATCCATTGACGGTGTCTTAGAGGCAATGCAGGAAATTGCAAATGCCACCAATGAAGGAGCCCAGGGGACTGCCAATATTGCAGGCAAGGCAATGGAGGTGAAAAACCGTACCGATGAGGTTTCAGAAGAGGTTGAGAAATGCGATAATACGGCAAAACGTTTGAACGAAGAGATAGCGGTATTTAAGGTTGAATAGAAAAATCTTCATTTTTCCGCCGTATTGTGGTAAAATATACGCAAATGTTCATGAAGGAGAGTTGGGTATGCCGCCCGATTTGAATCATATAAGGAAAAATGAAAGGATATCGTTATATTATGGAAGAAAAGACAACAATGGAAATCACCAACGATAGATTAGAGCAGGCGATTAAAGAATATGTTACAGACCGGACCAAAGAGAAGCTGACGGAGATTTTGAATCTTCTGCGTCCCACCATGCTGTTTGTTCCGGCAATGTTAAAGGCACCGGACCAGCCTACCCCCTGTTTCTTAAAAAACAGCAGGGAGGAGCAGTTTTTAGTGCTCTATACTTCAAAGGCGCAGATACCGGAGGAGCCGAAGAGCCAGGCAATGCTGCGGATGCCGTTTCCCGCATGTAACAACATCGTAGTGCGGCCGGAGTTAAACCTGACCGGAATGGTGATTAACCCCTTCTCGGACAACCTTGTGTTAAAGAAGGAGCTGGTTGAGAAGCTGCATGAAGCGGACCAGAAGGCAGCCCAGATGAAGAAGATAAAGATGACGCCGGCACAGTTCCATGTATTTGTGAAGAAACAGGTGGAGTTCGGTATTCTGCCAAAGCGCCTCTTTAACGAAAAGGAAGAATTTGTCACAAAGCTCTGTGAGGAAAAAGAAGCCCTGATCAACCAGATTTTTGCGGAGACCTATAAAGAACCGAAGCTGTATCCATATACGGAGGCGGATTATTCCGTCATGGCGTTGGATATTGCAGAGGATTTGACTTTGATTCGTGTGGATTTGCCGGAGCGGGATATGGCGGCACCCCTTTGCTACCGCCTTTATCTGACCTTTAACCCGCTGACAAAAAAAGCCGGCTATTATACCATCGAGATGGGAAAAGAAAAAAATACCCGGATGTTAGGGGAGTTTGGCGAGGACGGAAAACATATTGACCACGGCGAAGCTCCGGTGGAAGGAGCAGAACTGCAGAAAATTATGGATTTGGCAAGAGGTGAGGGAGAGAGCCTTACCAGTTAAAAAACAAAGCTCATATTCAGACGGAAGATTGCCTGAATATGAGCTTTTTTGGAGCCTTCGGGTGCCGAAAGGAAACAATGGCGTTAGATTAGGGGGCTGCATGAAAAATAATGTCGGCGTATTCGGCACGGACTACCTGGCGTAAAGCTTCCGGGTTTACCACAATGGTGGTGCCGATACGCCCGCCGCTGATGTAGATTTTGTCAAAGTCCGCCGCTGTTTTGTGGATAATGGTGGGAAACTGCTTTTTCATGCCTAAGGGAGAACAGCCGCCCCGGACATATCCCGTGACGGCGGTGATATCCCTGACATGAATCATTTCCACGGATTTTTCCCCTACGGCTTTTGCCGCCGCTTTTAAATCCACTTCCCCGGCGATGGGAACCACAAAGACATAGTACTGCCTGCTTTTTCCCTGCATGACTAAGGTTTTAAAGGACTGCTCCACCGGAGCGCCTGTCTTTTCGGCAGTGTGGAGCCCGTCGATAAACTCATCACATTCGTATTGCAGGATTTCGTAAGGGATTTTATTTCTGTCTAAGATGCGCATGGCATTTGTTTTTACTTCTTTTCCCATAATTTTGTCCTTTCCCTGTTGTTTGAAACTAAAAACAGTGTAAGCATAGCGGAGGGAGATGTCAAGAAGGGGTTGTCTGTTTCTTTGGGGAAAAGGTGAAAACAGTGTAAACATAGTGGAGGAGATGTCAAGAAACTGTTACCTGTTTCTTTGGGGAAATTGTGAAAAGCAGGTTTACGGAAGGGCAAAAAAATGGTATGATTTCCTTAAAAATGGACTGTGTTTTTCACAGGTGCCAGAAAGAGGTGGCGTAATGAAAGATATTTTGACAAGAATAAAAGCCAGCATGATTTTCAGTGCAATATTGTGTGTGCTGTTGGGGCTGGTGTTGTTAATCTGCCCGAAGGAGACCATTGATTTGCTGTGCAAGGCGCTGGCGGTGGGCGTGATGATCATGGGTGTGGTAAACCTGGTTTCTTATTTTATGAATCGGGAGGTACAGACCTTTTCCGGCATACTGGGACTGATTATCTTATTGGTTGGTATCTGGATATTTCTGAAACCGGAGCGGGTGGAAGGAATTATCCCCATTGTCATCGGAGCCATACTGGTGGTTCACGCCCTCCAGGATATCAAGCTTGCCATCGAGACGAAACGGGGCGGCTATGACAAATGGTATATCATGCTGCTCATCGCTGTTGTCAGCCTGGTATTCGGCATTATCTGTATTGTGAATGCCGTGGGAGTGGTGACGCTGGCATTGCAGGTAATCGGTGTTGCCCTGATTTACGACGGTGTTTCCGATTTGTGGGTGGTGTCTAGGGCACTTCGGACCGAAAAAGAAGTCCGCAGGGCGGCAGAAGCTGTGGACGTGGAGTACGAAGAAGTGGACAGTGACGAAGAAAAGTAAAACAAGAGAAAATAAGTGAGCTATGAGAAGAGAAGAATTTAAAATGGAGCGCACAGGGCTGCTTGAAATTGGCGATGTGCTGCCGATTACGGAGGGGAAGCTTCCGAACTCCTATTACTATACCCTGGGAAAAGCGTACGCCATGTCCGCAAATTATGCCGTCAGCGAACGGATTAAATCCACCGAGGGAACGGTGGTGGATGTGAAAGAGACCCCGAAGGGGTACTTTGTAACCGTTGAATTTGAGGAATAATTACGATAAAATAAACACAGGTTTTTGCTTTTTGAAAGGGAAATTACATGCGTTATATGCCAACCAGTAAGCTAATGCCGGGAATGGTTTTAGGACAGGATGTTTATGACGGCTCAGGACGGCGCTTATTAGCAAAACATTTGATTTTAAGTGCAGAATACATTTCCAACCTGGAATTTTTAGGATTTTCCGGCGTCTATATTGATGACGAATTTACACGCAGCATTGAGATACAGGAAATACTGACGCCGCAGATAAGGAGCCAGGCATTAAATCTGATACATGAATTGTTTACCTTCGATGTGGATGACGGGGATTTGCCTGTGGAGGAGGCGAAGCTGCGGAGAACCATAGAGAATGTGGTGGATGATATTTTAAACAGCGGCGATATCATGTGTAATATGATGGACATCCGTGATTATGACGATTATCTTTACTATCATTCGGTGAATGTGGGCGCATTTTCCGTGATGTTAGGAGCCAGGTGCGGTCTGCCGAGAGAGCAGCTCTACGATTTAATGACTGCCGCCATGCTGCATGATATCGGCAAGAAATTTATTGATTCGGAAGTCATAAACGGGAGAT
>JAGAIK010000350.1 GCA_017626625.1 Roseburia sp. | reverse complement strand
TGTACTTTTTCCCTCCGGTCAATGCAAAAGCCTCTGCAGACACAGGATTCCGTACCGTCCAGACCAGCGGTTTAAACAACTACGGCGGAACTGTGGAACTGATGGAGGAAAATTATCATATTGTCAACGAACTCAGCGATTTAACCTCCTTTATCGTAGGTTTCCATGCCGAGTACACCACCTCGAAAGAACTGATGGAGGGTGTGGCAAAGCTGGCGCAGAAATTAAAATCCCCGGTCTGGCTGCACAATGCCGAAACCAAATTAGAAGTGGCAGAGTGCAAAGAACGCTGGGGTATGACCCCGACACAACTCACCGATAGCCTGGGCATGTATGAATACGGCGGCGGCGGATACCACTGCGTCTGGTTTGAAGATTCCGATTTTGAGATTTTTAAGAAGAGAAACCTGACAGCCGTTACCAATCCTGCCTCCAACCTGAAACTGGCCTCCGGAATCTGCCCGGTCAAACGCTTTGTCGATAACGGCATTTCCCTTGCAATCGGGACCGACGGTCCCGCCAGCAACAACTGCTTAGACATGTTCCGTGAAATGTTCTTAACCTCCACATTAGCAAAGGTGCGTGAAATGGACGCAGAATGCGTCAGCGCAGACGAAATTCTTTATATGGCAACCGCAGGCGGCGCACACGCCATGCTCTTAGACGACTGCGACAGCCTGGCAGAGGGCAAAAAAGCCGACCTTATCATGATAGATTTACAGCAACCCAATATGCAGCCAGAAAACAATATCGTCAAAAACTTAGTCTACAGCGGTAGCAAACAAAACTTAAAAATGAACATGGTAAACGGAAAAATCCTCTACGAGGATAATAAGTTTAACATCGGATTTGATAAAACTGAAATCTATAGACATGCCAACGAAATCATCAGCAGAATGAAATAAAAGCGCTATTTTATAAGTTTTTGCCAAGAAACAGCCCGGAACAAAACTTATAAACAAACATTTTTAAAGGAGAACTATGCGAGTAATTTTTATACATCACAGTTGCTTTCTCGTAGAAGTAGACGAAAAAGTTTTGATTTTCGACTGGTTCGCCGGAGACAGGGTAAACGGCTATCACTTCCATGGCGTCCTGCCGGAATATGAGCCGGACACCCCGGTCTATGTTTTTGCCAGTCACAAACATCAGGATCATTTTGACATGGACGTGCTTCACTGGGCGGAAAAATACCGTAACATTCATTACATTTTTTCAAAAGACTGCAAAATGAGCCCTAACTTTTTGAAAAAACACGGATTTCCGGCAGATATCCGGGAGAAAATCTTATATGTGGGTGCCTGTGAAAAGTACAAAGTGGATGATTTGGAAATCGAAACCCTCCGTTCCACCGATGCAGGTGTTGCCTTTTATGTGGACACAAGAGGCGCTTCCTTTTTCCATGCCGGGGATTTAAATAACTGGCGTTGGGAAGGAGCCGGAGACATCATCAACAGCAGCATGGATCGGAACTACAGAGGACAGATAAACCGGATTGCAAAGAAGCATATCAATATTGCTTTCGTCCCCATGGACCCCCGCTTAGGGCAGCACCAGTGCCTCGGCATAGACTACTTTTTAAAGAATACCTCGGCAGAGTATGTATTCCCCATGCATATGTGGCAGGATTATTCTGCTGTACCGCAGTATAAAAAGCAGATTTCCAACGGGGCGATGGCGGAGCGGATAGTGGAGATTACTCACGAAAATCAGGTCTTTGAAATCAGGGAAGCGTAAAATCTTGTGCTTGTGACTTGACGATTGGGAAATAGTTGCGATATACTAAATTAGTTAAAGAGAAAGGCAGGTAGTGGCTATGGCATTTTTGGGATGGTTTGTACGTTATTTTGTAATTGCGTTAATTCTTGCAGGGATTGGCGGTCTGGGATTTTTGACCGGCAAAAAATTAAGACAGCGCAAGGACGCAAAGACAGCAGAGTAAGTTGGAGGAACTAGTCGTGAAGAAGTTTTACGGAGAAAATGAACTGCGCAGGATGTATCTGGAATTTTTTGAGAGCAAAGGCCATCTGCGCATGAACAGCTTTTCATTGGTACCGCACAATGACAAGAGCTTATTGTTAATCAATGCAGGCATGGCGCCTTTAAAGCCGTATTTTACAGGGCAGGAGATTCCGCCGAGGAAGAGAGTTACCACCTGTCAGAAATGTATTCGTACCGGAGATATTGAAAATGTAGGTAAGACAGCAAGACACCTTACTTTTTTTGAGATGCTGGGAAACTTTTCCTTTGGGGATTATTTCAAGCATGAAGCCATTGCATGGTCCTGGGAATTTTTGACCAAGGTGCTGGGCTTAGAAGAGGACAGGCTTTACCCCTCGATTTATGGGGAGGACGACGAGGCATTTGAAATCTGGAATAAAGAAATCGGCGTTCCGGCAGAACGTATCACAAGATTTTACCGTGACCCGGAAACCGGGGAATGTGATAACTTCTGGGAGCACGGCGCAGGTCCCTGCGGTCCCTGTTCCGAGATTTATTATGATCGTGGAGAAAAATACGGCTGCGGCAGACCGGATTGTAAGGTGGGATGCGATTGCGACCGTTACATGGAGGTATGGAACAACGTATTTACTCAGTTTAACGGGGACGGCAAAGGCGGCTACGAGGAATTAGAGCAGAAAAACATTGATACCGGCATGGGCTTAGAGCGTCTTGCCGTGGTGATGCAGGATGTGGATTCTGTCTTTGACATTGATACCATGAAAGCCATTCGTGACAAGGTTTGTGAGTTATCCGGCAAAACCTATCAGAAAGACGCTTTAGATGATGTATCCATTCGTCTGATTACCGATCATATCCGTTCCGCAACCTTTATGGTTTCTGACGGGATTATGCCCTCCAACGAGGGAAGGGGCTATGTGCTCCGTCGTATTATCCGTCGTGCGGCACGCCACGGAAGAATGCTTGGCATTGACGGAACCTTTATGGCACAGCTTTCCGCCACGGTTATCCATGAGAGCAAGGACGGCTATCCGGAATTAGAGGAAAAACAGGATTTCATTTTCAAGGTTTTAACCCAGGAAGAAGAGAAATTCAGCAAGACCATCGACCAGGGACTTGCCATCTTAGCCGATATGAAAAAAGAGATGGAGAGCAAAGGGGAGAAGGTTTTATCCGGCGAGGAAGCCTTCAAATTATATGATACCTATGGTTTCCCCATGGATTTAACCCAGGAAATCTTAGAGGAAAAAGGCTTTACCATTGACGAAGAGGGCTTTAAGAAAGCCATGGAGGTACAGAGGACTACCGCAAGAGCTGCCCGTAAGGTAACAAACTACATGGGTGCAGACGTGACGGTATACGAGTCCATCGATCCTTCTATTACCACAGAATTTGTAGGTTACGATAAATTAACAGCAGATTCCGAGGTAACAGTGCTCACCACCGAGACGGAGCTGGTGGAGGCATTATCTGACGGAGAAGTGGGAACCGTCATTGTAAAAGAGACGCCGTTCTACGCCACCATGGGCGGACAGCAGGGCGATAAGGGTGTTATCCGCACCGCAAACGGCGAATTTGCAGTGGAGGACACTGTAAAATTGTTGGGCGGAAAAGTCGGTCATATCGGAAAAGTGGTAAGCGGTATGATAAAAGTGGGAGACACCGTTACCTTATCCGTAGATGCAGAGCTTCGCGGCAAGACCTGTAAGAACCATTCCGCAACCCACTTGATGCAGAAAGCCCTTAGGGAGGTGCTTGGAACCCATGTGCAGCAGAAGGGCTCTTATCAGGACGGCGAACGGACCCGTTTCGATTTCAGTCATTTTGAGGCAATGACGCCGGAAGAACTGTCAGCCGTGGAAAAAATGGTCAATGAGAAGATTGCAGAAAATATCCCGGTTAAGACCGCTGTCATGACGGCGGATGAGGCGAAAAAGACAGGGGCGATGGCACTCTTTGATGAAAAATACGGAGAGACCGTCCGCGTAGTTTCCATGGGAGATTTTTCTAAAGAGTTCTGTGGCGGTACCCATGTAAAGAATACCGGGGAGATTGCGGCATTCAAGATTATTTCCGAGAGCGGCGTTGCGGCAGGTATCCGCCGTATTGAAGCACTCACCGGAGGAAATGTATTTGCATATTACCAGAAGGTGGAGGAAGAGTTAGAGGCGGCAGCAAAGGCAGCAAAGGCAACTCCTGCAACCTTAGTGGAGAAAATTGAACATATGATGGCGGAGATTAAGGCGCTCACCAGTGAGAATGAGTCCTTAAAGAGCAAAGCTGCGCAGGAAGCCTTAGGCGATGTGACGAATCAGGTGACAGAGGTCGAAGGAGTAAAACTCCTTGCCGCAAGCGTCGAAGGCGTGGATATGAATGGTCTTAGGGATTTAGGTGACCAGCTCAAGGCAAAATTAGGCGAGGGCGTGGTAGTCTTAGCTTCTTCCTGCGACGGAAAAGTGAACCTTGTGGCAATGGCAACCGACGAAGCCATGGCGAAAGGCGCCCATGCAGGAAATCTTATCAAGAGTATTGCAGGAAAAGTCGGCGGAGGCGGCGGCGGACGTCCGAATATGGCACAGGCAGGCGGCAAGAACCCGGCAGGCATTCCGGATGCCATCGCAGAGGCAAAAACGGCATTAGAGGGTCAGATTGCAAAAAAGTAGTTGACGAATGAAAAAAATATGATATAATACTCTATAGTGCAATAAATATGACCCAATCAGTTGAATATGCACAATACGCAACTGGAGGGAGGTTAGGTGTGAGATAATGTCTAGTGTAATTGTAAAAGAAAACGAGACTTTAGACAGCGCTTTACGTCGTTTTAAGAGAAACTGCGCAAAGGCAGGTATCCAGCAGGAGATTCGTAAGCGTGAGCATTACGAGAAACCAAGCGTAAGACGTAAAAAGAAATCTGAAGCAGCAAGAAAAAGAAAATATAATTAATGAATGCACTTAGAAAGAGCT
>JAGAIK010000349.1 GCA_017626625.1 Roseburia sp. | reverse complement strand
TATTTGTATTTGTATCATCCGTCTAAGGATAAATACCAGCTGTTAGAACAGGATGATTTGTCTAATCTGCGTCTTACCCAGGGTGGAAAATATCTGTTGGCAAAGGAGAAGATTTCCGGTGTAAAAATAAAGAAGGCTGCTTTTGCAGGGGGAGGTATCGCATTATTGAGCTTGCTTTTGATTTATATTTGTTTAAAAAAGAAGTATTGGTTTTGGTAAAATTTTCGGTTGATGGAAATTAATTTGATATAAAAATGCTTTGGTGCACATAAAACAAGAAATGAAAGAAGAACGTTATGAGTAAAAATAAAAAGATGCTGCTGATATATGCTTTTATGCTGACAATAGGGCAGATTCTCGTTGTTGCAATAATATCAGGCGTAGAAGCACTGGGAAATAAAATAGGTATACCGCTTATCACGGAGGCAAGTGGTCTGGTGGTTACAAATATGGCAGTATATCTGCTATTATTGATAGCAGTATGTTTATTGTTTGGAAATGAGCTGCGAAAGGAATGGCAGCAGGAAAAAAAGCAAATTGTAGCGCAGATAGTAAAGTATGGTGTGGTTTTTCTGATATTTGGAATTGTAGTTGCAAGAACAGCAGAATGGTTGGGAATTTCCACGACAAGCAATCAGGAAACACTAATGCAGATGATAGATGCTGCTGACTGGTTTTCAAGTATCATTATAATGGGAATTGCAGCACCGATTATAGAAGAAATCATATTTCGTTATATTATCATGGGAAAAATCTATCCCAATGGAAAGAAAAGAGCAGTGATTATTTCTTCGGTATTGTTTGGAATGCTTCATTTGGACGGATTTAGTATTGCAGAATTATTTATATATACTTTGTTAGGTATATATTTAGGTATAATATATAATAAAACAAAGAAAATTACTGTTCCGATAGGAGTGCATTGTTTTTACAATTTGGTGAATGTTTTATTGGTTTATATTTTGGTTGCATGAAAATAAAATTCAGTATCTACGGGAATTTGGAAACGAATATTCGTCAGTATTGACATGTACTAAAGCCTTAAATTAGGGTTTTAGTGCATATGAAATAAAGTATCTTATTGTCTGTTCTTCTATTAAATTAGTGGGACAATGTTAAAGGAGAGATGGACATGAAAAAAGTAGAAAAAATAGTAAAATTAGTATTCATTATTGCTGTAGCGGTATATGGTATATTTGGTTTTTTGTTTGCGTTCGCAAATGACTTTTGGTGCAGGTATATGCAGTTTTTTGAAATGGGAATAAAATGCTCTTTTCTGGTTTTATGGGTCTGTGCAGGTGTTCTGGTGACAATTAAAATAATAAAAAAGCATATTAAAAACTAATATGTTAGCGTAGCTATTTCCAGGAGGAGGAAGAAAATGTCAGTAATAAAATTTTTGTTATGTGCAGTGATTTAAAACAATGTCTAAGTGTGGTGTTTTAATATTGGGCTGTCTGATGGGAGTTATACTGATACTTGTCGGAAAAGAAGTTGCCCATCAGGATGGAATTATAATTTTGGGAGCAATGTTACTCGCGTCAATGGCTTCCGTGCTGATTGTACTTGGAGTATGTAATTTCATAGGTTATCTAAGGAAGAAAAAGAATAATCCGTGTGAAAAGCGGTATCTTGATTGCTATTGTATTGAGTAATTGTATAAAAGAAGTAGTCTATTTGTGTTATGGCATTTTTGGTATAGTGATACTTCCCCTTATGATGTCCAGAAGATGGAAAAAATGTTGAAAGTGGAGCAGGGAGAAAAAAGAGAAATGTGCTGCATATTTTCTTATGGCTCGTTTGTATTTTTGTATGCGTGGTATGCCTTATGATACTGATGGTTTCTTCTTTATAGTCAATTTAGCCCTCCCAGGCACAGGGAGGGCTGAATTGTTATGAGTTACGAAACCGGCTTTAGGATGGTGCTTGTCTACAAGACAGAGAAGGAGTATTATAAAATACAGGAAAACAAAAGCTGGTATGAGGGGGAAAACAGATGTTTAACAAACATGACCTGACAAGAAATGAGTACATGCTGACGGGACGTTTTGCAAAATGCGGATATGACTGGTGGTGGCATTCATTTACCGCAATTAACGAGGAGACAGGGGAGGAAAAGCCGTTTTTTGTGGAATTTTTCATGTGCAATCCGGCATTGGCGGAGGAGGCGCCCGTACTGGGACAGCTTCCGGCGAATCAGGCATCGGGAAAGCGTCCGTCTTATCTCATGATAAAGGCAGGCTGCTGGGGGAAAGACCACAGGCAGATTCACCGTTTTATTCCGCTGACAGAGGTTTTCGTGAGGGAAAAGGCGCCCTTTGGGGTGCGGGCGGGAGACTGCTTTGTGTCTGACCGGGAACTCCGCGGAAAAGTGAGTATGACAGAGGAGGAAGCGGCGCATCCGGAGTACATGTGCGATGCGGGAACCATGGAGTGGAATCTGCGGATGGACAAGCGGATTGCGTTCAATGTGGGGTACGGCGCAGGTAGATTTTTCCGGGCGATAAAGGCGTTTGAGATGTACTGGCATGCGGAGGGCATGAAGACAGCGTATCGGGGAACGGTGATATTGGACGGGGTGAGATACAGGGTGACGCCGGAGAACTGCTATGGCTATGCAGATAAGAATTGGGGCAGCGGCTTTACCAGTCCATGGATATGGCTCTCATCTAATGATATGGTGAGCAATCTCACCCACAGGAAACTTGAAAACAGTGTTTTTGATATCGGCGGCGGCAGACCGAAGGTATTTTTTGTGCCCCTGGAACGGCAGCTTTTATCCGCTTTCTGGTATGAGGGAAAAGAATATGAATTTAATTTTTCGAAATTCTGGACGGGGACAAAGACCGGATTTGCCTGCAGGGAGACGGAGGAGGAAATTGTTTGGCGGGTCGTGCAGGAGAGCCGGAAAGCAATTATGAAAATTGAGGTGCACTGCAAAAAATGTGATATGCTTTTGGTTAATTACGAAGCGCCAGACGGCTCTAAACGTCATAACCGGCTGTGGAATGGCGGCAACGGAACAGGGCGGGTCTGTCTTTATGAAAAGGTGAATGGAAAAAAGAAATTAGTGGATGATATCAGTATTTCGCATATCGGATGTGAGTATGGAGAATATGATTGATTATCGCCGGATGGCGGTTCTTCTGATTCGGATATGTCTATGCCTGGAATCAAACGCCGTCACGCAGATACCAAAATACGGTGCC
>JAGAIK010000348.1 GCA_017626625.1 Roseburia sp. | reverse complement strand
TCCTTATTATCCAGCATAATCATCATCTGCAGAATGAAATCCAAATCTTCCTTCGCCTTCAACATCTGCTCTGGAAAAACGCTTTTGGCATCTACCGGCGAATAGTCTGCCGCCGCTTTTCTGTCCACCCGGAAGCCCACCACGGCTGCAACCACATACAAATCTATCAGGCGCTTAAAATAAGTATGCTCATAATCATTCTGCACCCACAATTCCCCCGCCATTCTGGCGTGCTTCCCATAAAACTGAAATTCTTTTTTGAAAAATTCATAAGCTGCCATCGTTTCCTCCATATTTTCCAATACCATAGCGAAACCCAATCCAATAAGGTTCTTTTATCATCTCTACCGTTTACTCCACTCTCTGAATCGAGGCATATGCCTCATCCGCTGCTTTTTCAATCCGGTATGCCGCCCCCACATATTCATCCAAGCCAGTATATTTCCAGTCTTTTTCCAGCATAAATAAAATCACCTGCTCCGAAACCTCCGGCAGAACCTTTGCTATTAAACGGATATTTTCATCCCCTAATTTGGAAAAAGGTCCGTCTAACACAATGGGAAGCGTATCCCCTTCTTCCTCTCCGCCGTTTTTCTCCGCCTTTTTCTTCCTGCTGTACTCCATAATGGTGACGATAAATGCAAAATTCCGGGCAATTTTTTCTCCCTCCGATAAATTCCGTTCCTCCCGGAAGCCCAAATCCGTCTGATAAAGCATCTGTATTTCATACTGCTCGTTCAGTTGTATTTTCTTATCTCTGGCGTTAAACATCCGGGCAAAATTTTTCTGTATCTGGCTGTTCAGTTCCAGAAAAATCTGTTTTTCCTTTTTTTCAAAATCCTGTTTCAGCCGTGTATACAAAATCTCTGCCACATCCGCCCGTTTGCGCCATTTTCTGTTTTCCTCGTTTTTCGCCTCCTGCCCCCGCATATCTTCCTCTAACGCAGAAATCCGTTTCCGGTAGCTCTCTATCCTGCCCTTCCACTCGCCTTTTTCTGCACTAAGCTTCTGAACCTCCTGCTGATAGCTTTTCAGTTGCCTTCTTTTTTCCGCAAAATCAATCTGCTCGTCCATTTTCCGCTCTAAATCCGCCAACTGGTTGCAGGTTTCCTCATACTGACGCAGACTTTCATCTACATGTCCCGCCTCTTCCCGTAGTTCCCGCAAAGTATCGCTGCTGCGGTTTTTCCACCGGTTTCCGGTGCGCTCAAATTCCCCTAACAGAGAGCCGATATCCGCAGGCGGCAGATAGTTTCGCTGCTCTAACAGACAGGTCAACTCCTTTGAGCCTTCCTCTAACGGTGTCCCACAGATACATTTTCCTGTTTTAATAATATAATCAATACTCGCCTGGTGCATATAGGGAATGTCCCGCCGCTCCCCTGCCACCGACTTTACCATTTTAAGGGAGGCTTCTATCATGGGCTGGGCAAAAAGCATGTACGCCTTGTCACTAAATTCATTTACCAGCCCTTTATAATTGGTGACAGTCTTTTCCCCCTGGCTTCTCCGCACCACCTGCAGATTCCTGTATTTTGTCTGAAAAACCTCGGTATTTTTGTTTTCCTCTAAATACTGCTCTATCTCTGCGATTTTTTCGGAGTAATGTCCCACATTCACATCAATGGTTTGGATTTTTTCCTGTGCAGCGCTGATTTGGCGCTCCATCTGGTTTCTTTCTCTTTCCAGATTGTCGTACAGATTTCCCTCTCCGGAAATTTTACCCTTGAATTTCTTGATGACGGAATGCGCTCCCATGTCCTTCAAATGCCAAATTGCTTTCTGGTAGGCGGAAAGTCCCGTTAGAATATGTACCGATTCTTTGATACTCTCTTTCACCCCGTTGACCGTCACATCATTCCAACGCTCACCGTCAAAAAGAAAGTAATGGGACAGATTTCTCGGAAACATTTCGTTGATTACTTCCTCAATTTTCTCCGGCGCAACGGAAATACTTTCTTCGGGATTTTCCCTGTCGGATATCTCTAAAGATACTTTCTTATACACTTCCCTGGCAGTCATCTGCGGATATACCCGCAAATAAGTGATTTCACGGCGGATATCATATTGCTTTTTCTCGTCCTCCGCCACAATTTCCACCAAAACACTGGCTCTCGAATCCGCATCCATCATGGCGAGAATATCGTTATTCAGCAGTTGATAATCCCCCTGACTTTTCCCCCGCTCTGCAAAAACGGCTTCATAAAGCCCGAACCGGAATGCCTGGGCAATGGTGGTTTTCCCCACAGTGTTATCCCCCAAAACCACCGTTACGTTTTTCTCCGGGTCGCAGCTAAATTCAATGGTGTTTGTGCCCTTGTACCTCATAAAATTTTTCATGGTAATACGTGTAAATTTCATACCTTCTCTTCTCCCATGCTTATATTCTTCTGGCGTAGTCAGTGATGATTTTCTCTAATTCTTCCGCCATGCGCTGGTCGGTTTTGGCTTTGCTGCGCAGGTTTTTGCGCTCAATGTGCAATACCTCTAATATCATTTGGCGCAGGATGTTTTCATCGATGGTTTTCATGGCTGTACCTCCTTATCAACTTATCAATAGCATAATTTTATTTTTTATCTTCCCTTTCAGGTATTCATACCTTGCTGACAGTATTTCCTTTATCTCACTGACATTATCCGTAGCTTTTATATAACCAGTTATTCCAAGCACTGACTTTGCTTCTTCACAAATCTTATTTGCATAACTATCTAACGGTTCATCCAATATTTCTTTATTTGCTGTTTTTGTGATATAAACAAAATTTAACGGCGAATTACAGATATGCTTATTATTATTTCTCAGTTTCGCCGTTGATTCCCCGACCTTTTTGGCTGTTCCAAGGGGAATAATGTGATGTGCCTCTAACTCATCCGATTCTTTTGAATAAACACTGATTCTTTTTTCCGAATCAAACATATCCACATAGGTCTCTGCCAGTAAATACTGGCACATAAAATTC
>JAGAIK010000028.1 GCA_017626625.1 Roseburia sp. | reverse complement strand
TGCACCCTTGGTGACGGAATCCTCGTAAGCGAGGCGTATCAACTCTTTTTGCGCCTTGTGGTAGGAGTAAAGATAGAGGAAAATGCTTAAAACAGCCGCTGCCACAATAAAAATCAAAAGTGCCATCACAACCCGCATGACAGGCGTGAGACGGTCATGGAGCACCTGGGAAGGTACTACCGTCATCATATACCAGTGGATATTGCCCTCGGAAATATCAAGGGGCGTATAATAAGCGTCACGGGCACCGTCGTAGAGGTAGCGGATGGTTCCGCTGTTTCCGGCTTCGATATCTGCCTTCATTTCCTGAATAACGGTGCTGTTGCTGTTATCGTACTGGAGGGCATGGGAGAAAATATTGGTATCTCCGTGCATGGGAGCATCCTTGGAGGCGGCAATCAGGGTGCCGTCCGTTTTTATAATGTAGCTGTAGCCAACGCCGTTAAAAGATTCCACATTCAGAGTGTCCTGAAAGCGTTCTGACTGGTAGGAAGCAAAAAGCACTCCCGTAACCTCATTGGTATTTACATCGCAGATGGGGACGCTGATGACGTTAATCAGTTCGTGGTTGTCGCCGATGGCATCCTCCATGGCATCCGTAATGACTGCATTTCCCTTTAATCCCTCCTGAAAAAAATCCCGGAAAGAGATATTTTGTATGTAACCGTCGGTGGTGTAGGCGGTGCCGTATAAGCTGATATATCCCATCCGTTTAAAACCGTAATTTTCCACAAAGGGACGCATGTTGTCTAAAATCGTATCTTTTTCCTGTGGAAGGCTTGCAAGCTCCCGGGACAGACTGTGCATTAAGCGGAATTTATCGGAAATCTCATTTTCCACAGCCAGCACATTCTGCGTAGCCACATCCTGCAGAGTCTGTTCCATTTCTAACTGCAGGTTGTCCCTGATTTTGAGATAACAGCCGTAAATGACAAACAGGAGGACGAGAATGGCGGCGACGATGCCGGAAATCTTTATCCGAAGCATTTTTTTATTTTTCATAGGTACCTCCCCATATAGGTGTCCGGGATAGTGTTTTCGTTCATAATAAATAGGTAGATATTTCTACCTATTATTATACTACTTATGGGAAACAAGGCAAATCTTTTTTGAAAATTGTATCAGGTACGGGATTTTCTGCAGGCGGCAACACCAAACAGCAGCAGTACCGGGAAAATGACAGCGGCAAGAATCCCAATCTTCAGGTTATCGTCAAAGAAGCTGGAAACCATCCCCACTAAGGTGGGACCACCGGAGCAGCCAAGGTCGCCGCCTAAGGCTAAAAGCGCAAACATGGCAGTTCCGCCCTTCGGCACTGCCGCTGCCGATTTACTGAAAGTCCCCGGCCAGAGAATACCCACGGAAAGACCGCAGAGGGCACAGCTCAACAGTCCCATCACAGGGTTTGGAAGCAGGGAGATTCCAAGGTAGGAGGCAATGCAGAGAAAAATGCTGCAGACCATAAAGCGGTCTAAGTCTATTTTTTCACCGTACTTTCCGTAAATTGCCCTGGAAGAGCCCATGAGAATAGCAAACGCCATAGGACCCGCCAAATCCCCGATGGTTTTGGAGACGCCCAGTCCCATTTCCGCAAAGGTGGATGCCCACTGGCTGACCGCCTGCTCGCTGGCTCCGGCGCAGACCATCATCAAAAACAGAATCCAGAAAATTTTCATGGAAAGCAGCTCTTTGATGGAAAGCCCCTGTTCCCCCTCGTCTATCAGAGAGGCGATGGGGACTTTGGCAAAGAGGAAAGTATTGCAAAGCGGAATCAATGCCCAGAGAACTGCCAGAAACTTCCAGTTTTCAATTCCAAAGACACGGAAAAACACGGTGGAGAGCAGGACGACTCCCACATGCCCCCAGCAGTAGAAGGAGTGCAGCAGGCTCATGGTCTGTTCTTTATGCTCTGTAGGACATGCCTCCACCACCGGGCTTACCAGTACCTCTAAAAGCCCTCCGCCCACGGCGTAAACCATAACCGCAAGGAAAATGCCGGTAAACGGGTCAGAAAAGCAGTCCGGCAGGACGGTGAGAAGTATCAGTCCCGCAGCCGCAAAAATGTGGGCGAGCAGCATGGAGGCACGGTACCCGATTTTGTCCACAAAGGTGACGGACAGCAAATCTATCAGCAGTTGCAGACCGAAATTGATGGTGATAAGCATGGTGATTTTTTCTAAAGGTATTCCGTAGCTGCTCTGAAAGGTTAAAAACAGCAAAGGAACAAAGTTATTGACGATTGCCTGCACGATATAGGCGATGAAACAGGCAGTGACGGTTTTGTTATAGTCATTTTTCATAAAAATCTCCATTCTGCCGCCTTTTGGCTGGCGACATAAATAATAATGAAAAAATCAATACGGCAGAACGATGTTTTTCATTAACCCCTTACGGACGTTAAGCGCAGACCGCATTTCGTTTTACCCGGGCAAGGGCGCTGCTGACGGCGGGAATACAGATAATACAGAGAGTCACCACCATCTCCGGCAGCAGGTAGGAAGCCTGATAGCCCACAGAGTAAAGCACGGGGCTCATTCCCTCCGGGGCATAGGCGGCGAAAAATACAATGCCGGACAGAGTCGAAAAGAAGAAACGCCCCAGAACGCCCACTACATATCCGATTTGCAGTCCCCATTTCTTTTTATGGAAGAAGCCCGCAAGCCCCAAAGCGCCGAAGGCGAGGGGATAGTCCAAAAGCATCTGGGGAATGGTATAGAAAATCGGTTCTGTGACAAACTGTACCAGCCCGTAGGCAACCGCCGTCATAATGCCCACATAGGGACCGTACCAGTAGGCAATCAGCACGATAAACAGCATGGAAAGCAGCGTTACGGAGCCGCCCATGGGCATTTCAAACAGCTTTATCATGGAACAGACCACCGCAAGGGCAATGGCTGCTGCGGAATAGACGAGCTGTTTTGTGGTAAAGGCAGCCTTCTTTGCGGCATTTCGGTGGCGCAAAAGGGCGGCGATTACGATGAGAAGAAGGATAATAACAACGACAAGGACAATACCTGTTGCCGTCAGTCGCACAGAGCCGTCACCCCATGCGCCCTCCGGCGTTGCAAAAAAATTGTTCATAATAAGAACCTCCGGATATTCCATATTTTAGCGGTTCAACTATAACAACATAGACGGAAAAAGTCAAGAAAAGAGAGGCTTTATTTGACAAGGCGGGGAAGAAAAAATATAATAGCAAAATACAGAAAAACAAATACAGCGAAAGAAAGGGACAGAATGAGAAAAAGATTTTTAACAGCGGTACTTGCAGGACTTACAGCAGCTCTCACACTTACAGCGGGCTGCGGCAGCGGAAATGAAAAAAATACTTCTGCGGAAAATGCGGTTTTAGGAAAAGCGGACAGCGGAGTTACGGAAACAGCCGGGGAAGCAGAGGGCACAGAGGAAATTTTCTTTACCGGAGAGGCAGAGGATTCGGAGACAGCCCCGGAGGGCATCACTTTTACAGATGATTTGGGAAGAGAGGTCAGCGTGGCTTCCGCAGACCGGGTGGCAGCGCTAATTGGCAGTTTTACGGATATCTGGATGCTTGCCGGAGGCGAAGTCGTGGCGGCGGCAAACGATTCCTGGGAAAGTCTGGGACTGGACTTAGGGGAGGACGTGGTAAATCTGGGAAGTATTTTAGAGCCGGACGTGGAACAGTTGATTGCAGCACAGCCGGATTTGGTTCTTGCCAGCGCCAATACGGACGCAGATGTGGAAATGGAGGAAGTTTTAACCCAGGCAGGAATCACGGTGGCATATTTTGATGTGGCGGATTTCGATTCCTATCTGCATATGTTAGAGATATGTACCAAGCTGACAGACCGTGCGGATTTGTATGAAAAAAACGGTCTTATGGTAAAGGAAGAGATTGAGGAGACAAAGAAGCGTGCGGATGGCAGTGCCCCTACGGTGCTGTTTCTCCGGGCGTCCTCCCAGAGTGTGAAGGCAAAGGGAAGCGAGGGAAACGTCTGCGGGGAGATGCTGGCGGATTTAGGGGCGGTCAATATTGCAGACAGCGATGAGAGCCTGTTAGACGACCTTAGCATGGAGGCAATTATCGCAGCGGACCCGGATTATATTTTTGTGACGATTCAGGGGACGGACAGCGAGGCGGCGCGGAATAACGTGGAGGAACTGTTAGTTTCCAATCCCGCATGGAATGCCCTGACGGCGATTCAGAACGGAAACTATTACTGGCTGGACAAGCGGTTATTTAACTTAAAACCCAATGCAAAATGGGGAGAGGCGTACCGCCAGTTGGCGGACATTCTTTACCCGGAGCAGTGAGAGACGGGGCGGTTAAAAAGGGAGGAAAGATATGGCATATTTTCCGTTTTTTATCGATATTGAAAATGAAAAAGGGCTGATTGTGGGCGGCGGCAGGATTGCGGCTCATAAAGTGGAGAAACTCCTGCCTTTCGGGGCACGGCTTACCGTCATTGCGCCGCAGATTTCTTCTATATTAAAAGAGAATACAGCCGTCACCTGCCTGGAACGGGAATTTTGCGACAGGGATGTGGAGCAGGCACGTTTTGTCATTGCTGCCTCGGACGATACCGCATTAAACCATCACATCAGTGAACTGTGCAGAAAAAGGGGGATTTTGGTAAATGTGGTGGACGATAAGGATTACTGCGGTTTTCTTTTTCCGGCACTGGTGAAGAAGGGAAAGCTGACGGCGGGAATCTGTACCGCCGGGGCAAGCCCTCAGACTGCCGCCTCTGTCCGCAGTCAGTTAGCTGCAGAGCTGCCGGGGCAGATAGAAGCGATTTTGGAGGATTTGAATGACCTGAGGGACGTTGCAAAGGAGCGGATTGCAGATGACAGAAAACGAGCTGCCTTTTTAAAAGATGCGGCAAAATTCTGTCTGGCACAGAACCGTCCATTAACGGACACGGAGCGGGAAAGTTGGCTGTCCGCCTATGCCAGACCCGGGGAAGACAGCCAGAAAGCTGACGGGCTTCACCGGGAAGCGGCTTCTCTTTCTAAAGAGGACAATGGAACCGTCTGGCAAAAAGGCAGCGTCACCTTAGTGGGGGCTGGCTGCGGCGCCTATGACCTTATCACCCTCCGGGGCTTAAATGCCCTGCGGAATTGTGAAGTCCTGATTTATGATGATTTGATAGATGAGCGTCTGTTGGAGCATGTTTCCGAGAGCTGCGAGAAAATCTATGTGGGAAAACGCAGAGGCGTCCACAGCAGGCGGCAGGAGGAAATCAACGTCCTTCTGGCGGAAAAGGCAAAGGAAGGGAAGCGGGTGGTGCGTTTAAAGGGCGGCGACCCCTTTGTATTCGGGCGTGGTGCGGAAGAGATAGAGGCGCTCCGCCGGGAAAACATAGAAGTATCGGAGATTCCGGGGATAACTTCCGCCATCGCAGTTCCTGCGGCGGCGGGCATTCCTGTCACAAACCGGGAAATGAGCCGCAGCTTTCACGTGGTTACAGCCCATACCTCCGATACAGAGGATTGCCTTCCGAAGGATTTGGAAACACTCTCAAAGCTGGAGGGCACCTGCATTTTTCTGATGGGGCTGCACCAGTTAGGCAGCATTGCGGAAAAACTGCTTGCTTATGGAAAAGCGCCGGATACGCCAGCGGCGGTGGTGCATGGAAATTTTGACGGAACGGTGCAGGCGGTGCGGGGAACGTTAGCTGATATTGTAAAAAAGACTGAAAAAGCCGGGATAGAAGCCCCGGCGGTGATTGTGGTGGGAGAGACAGCCGGGATGGAGCTGTTTGCTTCGCCTAGCGGAAAAAATAGAAACGTTCTTCCCCGTCCGTAAATGTCCGTATCTGTGTCTGAAACACCTCCTCTATCACACCGGAGGCAAGGCAGTCCTCCGGTGTTCCAGCGGCTTTAATCTTCCGGTCATTCATCACCAGTAGACGGTCGGAAATCCGAAGCGCCTGGTTTAAATCGTGCAGAATCAAAATCACCGTCTTTCCCTGTTCCTTCAGGGTACAGACCATTTCAAGAAATTCCCGCTGGCCGCTGATATCCAGATAGGTGGTAGGCTCGTCTAACACAATGTAATCGCAGTCCTGGGCTAAAACCATGGCAAAAAATACCCGCTGGCGCATACCGCCGGAAAGGGTGTCCACAGAGCAGTCGGCGTATTCTGTCACATGGGTAAACTCCATGGCACGGGACACGATTTCCACGTCCTTTACTGACTTTTTCCTGGAAAATCCAAGGTGCGGGAAACGTCCGTGTTCCACCAGGGTTTTGGTGGGGAGTGCCGGGATAATGGTGCGCACCTGGGGCAGGAAAGCCAGTTTTTTTGCCCGCTCCTTTGGCGGCAGTTTCAGATAATTCTCTCCATTCAGCCGAATTGTTCCGGCAGTCACCTTTGAGACACCGTTTAAGCACTGCAGCAGGGTAGTTTTTCCGCAGCCGTTGGGACCGATAAGCGTGGTAATCTGCCCTGACGGAAAGGAAACAGAGATGTCTTTCAAAATAGGAGTATGTCCGCAGGAGACGGACACATGGGAAAATTCAAGCATGGACTCTTCGCCCTCCTTTCTTTTTTAAGAGCAGATATAAGAAAAACGGACCGCCGATAAAGGACATAATAATTCCTGCCGGAAGCTCAAAGGGGGCGACAATTACCCTGCCTAAAAGGTCGCAGAGAATCACAAAGCCTGCTCCCAACAGTGCCGAACAGGGCAGCAGGAACCTGGCATCATTTCCGAAAAGCCGCCTGCAGATATGGGGGACGATAAGTCCGATAAAGCTCAGAAGTCCGGCATAGCTTACCACACAGCCCGCCAGAATGCTGGACAATATTAACAGAAGAAAACGGGTCAGTGAAACCCGAAGACCGAGGGAGTGAGCGATATCGTCACCGAGGGCAAGCAGATTTAAAGGTCTGGCAAAAAACAGGGAAACTGCAAATGCCGCTAAAATGCACAGGCAGGGCAGTTTTATTTTATTTAAGGTAAGTCCGGACAGCGTCCCGATTAAAAAGGAGGTCAGGTTGACGGTAATGTCCGTGTCCAATAATTTCATGGTATTGATTCCTGCATTTAGGAAGCTTGATACGGTGATTCCGGCAAGGATAATGGTGGTCCTTGAACTGTCGGAGGCAGCCGCCAGCAGGAAAATCGCAAGGGTGGTAAGCAGTGCCCCAAGAAAGGCAAAAACCGGGAGATAAAAGGAATTTGCCGGAAAAAAAATCAGGGCAAGCATGACCGCAAAGCCGGAGCCGGAATTGACGCCGATGGTATTGGGGCTGGCAAGGGAGTTGTTCATCACAGTCTGCAAAATCACCCCGGCGCAGGAAAGCCCCACCCCGGCAAACAGCCCGCCGATGACCCGCGGAATCCGCACCGTAGTGATGAGAATATAGGCAGTGGAAGACCTGTCGTTTCCGGTGAGCACATGAAAGATATCCGAAAAGGTCAGATTGACACTGCCGAATAAAATCCCCAGCACGACAGAAACAAGCAATATAAGAAACAGGATGAAAATAAGGAAAGCAGGGTGTTTTTTCATGGAAACCTCGCAAAATTTGTGAATTTATTTACGCTTTCTCTGGTATACAATCCGCCACGATAAAAACGCACAACAAATTATAGCATATTATGGACGGCTGTGTAAAAAGTATGTGACTGGAATCTTGTAAAAATCTTCTGATAATGATAAAATTAATTTCATATTAAAACGATAGGAATTGAAAACAAGAGTATAGTTTTGGGCACTTAACAGCGAAGTTCTGCGCAAAACGGTAAAATTTTGGTTGCGGCTTGTCCGGGTTAGGAGAAAAAGATGGAACTTACAGATAATCAGAAGGAGCGGTATGCAAGACATATTGTATTGGAAGGAGTGGGAGAAGAAGGGCAGAAAAAGCTGTTACAGGCAAAGGTGCTGATTATCGGCGCCGGGGGTTTGGGCTCTCCGGCTGCGCTCTATCTTGCGGCAGCCGGGGTGGGGACGATTGGCATCGCAGATGCGGACGAGGTGGACCTTTCTAATTTGCAGAGGCAGATTTTGCACGGCACGGCAGATGTGGGAAAGGCAAAGGTAAAATCCGCTGAGGAAACCATAAACCGCAGAAACCCGGATGTTACCGTACATACTTATCAGCAGTTTGTCACCGGAGAAAATATCATGGAGCTTATCAGCGGGTATGATTTTATTCTGGATGCCACTGATAATTTTGAAACAAAATTTTTGATTAACGACGCCTGCGTTCTGGCGAAGAAACCTTTCTGCCATGCGGGAATTTTCCGGTTTCAGGGACAGTTGATGACCTATGTTCCGGGAAAGGGTCCCTGCTACCGCTGCGTCTTTAAAAATCCGCCGCCAAAGGACGCGGTTCCTACGGGAAGGCAGGCGGGGATTATTGGCGCTATGGCAGGGGTTATCGGAAGTCTCGAGGCGATGGAGGCAATGAAATATATTTTAGGCGTGGGGGAGCTTTTGACGGGGAAACTTTTGACCTATGATGCCTTAAAACAGGAGTTTCGCAAGGTAAAACTGCCGGAGCGCACGGAGGACTGTGCTGTCTGCGGAACGCATCCCACGATTACGGAGCTTGGGAATTAGACGCAGGCTAGTCGGCACCGACGGCGTCCTGACGGTATTATACCGCAATGACAGGCAATAAAGAGGCGGAAAAAGGATATGATTATTTTAAAAGAAGAGGATTATCAGAAAATATTAAACCACGCAGCCGCCGAACTTCCCAACGAAGCCTGTGGTCTGTTAGGGGGGTATGAGGAAGAGGGAAAACGCATTGTGACGGATGTATATTTGCTGCGCAATGCTGATGAGAGTGCAGAACATTTTTCCATGGACCCGCAGGAGCAGTTTGCGGCGGTGAAGGATATGCGCAGCAAGGGGCGGCAGCTTCTGGGCAATTTCCATTCTCACCCCAGGACGCCTGCAGCGCCCTCGAAGGAGGATGTTCGGCTGGCATTTGATGAGAAATTGAGTTATCTGATTGTGTCTTTGATGGAAGAGGGAAAGCCGGTTTTAAATTCCTTTCATATTAAAAAGGGAGAAGTGACGAAGGAAGAACTGGAAATTACGGGGTAAAAGAGTGGGAAAACAGCAGGTTCAGATATTCCGGTATAGCGATATACCAGAATGTGTTTGCTTAAATTTTATCATAAAAGAAACAATGATTGTGAATTCTAAATTAATTTTGTTATTCATAGATATTTTCCAGTTCTGGTATGGTGTTTTTTATTTAATTATATTATTATAAAAACATTCAAGGGAGGAAAATGTTATGAAAAAAGGAATGAGTTTATTTTTAACAGTAATAATTTTGTTGAATGCTACATTGACATCGGTAAAAGCGAACGAAGTAGAAACATCTCAAAAAGTTTATGTTGACGGTGTGGAATTTTCCATATCAGTAAATGATGATATGGAAATTGTTGTTGATGGTAGCAGTGGTGAAAATGAAGCACATATGCTTCTAAATTCTTGCGGAGAAGCAGAACTTGATATTTCAAATGAAGCGCTTGAAGAAGAAATAGAAGAATATGAGTTAAAAATTGATAATCTTGAGTATGATGATGTTGATGTGGAAATATATCAAGAAGAAGAATTGGTTGAGGAATATTTGGATTTGGATGATATAGTAGAGGATGAATATGATGGACAAGTGTCCATTGCTCTTACAGG
>JAGAIK010000347.1 GCA_017626625.1 Roseburia sp. | reverse complement strand
TTGAAATCATAGGGCCAGGTACTGGTCCGGATTTTCTCACACATCTGTGGGAGCCGGTTCATCCGAATCTCCCAGGAAGACAACACCCACGCCGTCTTTGTCTCATCTAAATGCTCCACTCCCACGCCTAAATCCTCCGACTGGAAAATACAGCAATCCTGAAAATAATCCATCAGCGCCGGCAGCGTCAATGTCCGTTCGCTGTTTACCTCGCTGTATCTCACACGGCTGTCAAAATAATACATGATACTACCTCCCAGAACAAAAATAACCTCAGCAGATTGCTCCACTGAGGTCTTTTAACAGGGCTACCAGGATTCGAACCTGGAAATGACGGAGTCAGAGTCCGTTGCCTTACCGTTTGGCGATAGCCCTAAGTCTCTTGTGTGACACGCTGTTGCGCCGTCAACAATAGCTATTATATAGGAGCTGTCCAAAAAAATCAAGTGTTTTTTTCAAAAATTTTCAACTTTTTTTCCACCATGGCATACAAAACCTCGTCACCCCAGGAAATACGGGCGTTTCCGCTGGTTGCCTCTATGATTTCTTTCTCCGTTTTTTCCTGTAATTCTTTCGGAACCATCAAAACCAGCTCCACTTTTTCGGTATAAAGGGTATCTACGGTGGTAAGCCCGTTCTGCGCCACGAAATACTGCAGCTTTCCCAGTCCGTTGTAATCGGTGCCCACCGTCAGCTTTCTGCCCTCCCTCTTGTCAATGATGGTGCTGGCAGCTAACCCCTCCTGTGTGGCTTTCTGGTAGGCGCGCACCAGCCCGCCTGTGCCTAACAGCACGCCGCCGAAATACCGCGTCACCACCACTGCAGCATTGTGGATTTCCTCCCGCAGCAGCACATCGAGCATGGGTCTGCCTGCAGTCTGCGCCGGTTCCCCGTCATCGGAGCAGCGGCTCATCTCCTGCCTGTCCCCGATGACAAAGGCGGAGCAGTTGTGCTTCGCATCCCAGTATTTTTTTTTCATTTCACTGATAAACGCCGTCGCTTCTTCCTCCGAAGCTACCGGGCGCACCGTGGCGATAAAGCGGGATTTCTTTTCCACAATTTCCGCTTCCCCGCCGGAATAAACTGTTTTCATAATATTTTTCATTTTCCTTATACTAAGATAAAAGCTCTTAAGACCGACACCGAAGTGCGCATCGGTCCCCCACAGCAAATACCATGGTTGCTCTGCGTCTATGGTAACATGTTTTCTCCCCGCAGCGCAACCATATTTATTTTTTGCCCCAGGATATTCTTAAGAATATATGAACAAACTGCCATATTTTCAGTTTTTTCTTTATTCTGACACATTTCTCTGTTATAATATCGAAAGATATGATATCCGAAAAATATTGTATCGCAGGCTATTTTTTTATTTCAGAAAAGGAGGCCATTATGAATTATGGAAAGAAAAGTACACGGAAACAGCAAAAGGCATTAGTTTCCAAAAGTACCATGATTCGCAAAAAATTCTATGTGATTTTTTGTAAGGCATTGCTTATATGCTTTTTCGCCGTGATTATTGTAGGCGGCTGCTCCGCTTTCGGCGTAATCAGCGGTATCATCGACTCCGCTCCCACCATCGAGGACATTGACGCCACCCCCACCGGATTTCTTTCTACGGTATTAGACAACACCGGAAAAGAAACCGCCACTCTGGTGGCTTCCGGCTCTAACCGGAAGTATGTGACGATTGACGAAATCCCCAAGGATTTGCAGCACGCCTTCGTCGCCATTGAGGACGAGCGTTTCTACGAGCACAACGGTATCGACTTAAAGGGTATCTTACGTGCGGGAGTGAAGGGCATCACCACCGGACATTTCTCTGAGGGAGCCAGCACCATCACCCAGCAGCTTTTGAAAAATACGGTATTTACCGGATGGACAAGCGAAACCTCCCTGGCGGAAAAATTTGAGCGTAAATTCCAGGAACAGTACCTTGCCCTCCAGTTAGAAAAAGTGGTGGATAAGGACTGGATTTTGGAAAATTACTTAAACGCCATCAACCTCGGTCAGAATACCTTAGGCGTAGGTGTTGCCTCCGAGCGCTATTTCGGCAAGGATGTATCGGAGCTTACCCTCTCGGAATGTGCGGTGCTCGCCGCCATCACCCAGAGCCCCAGCAAATACAATCCCATTTCCCACCCGGAGGACAATGCGGAGCGCCGGAAAAAGGTGCTGACCAACATGTTAGAGCAGGAGTACATCTCCCAGGACGAGTATGACGAAGCCATAGCGGATAATGTCTACGACCGAATCCAGTTAGTCAACGTGGAAACCAAGAGCAACAACGTCAACTCTTACTTCGTAGACGAGCTGACGGACCAGATTATCGCCGACTTAGTGGAACAGAAGGGCTACACTGAGACTCAGGCTTACAAAGCCCTGTACCAGGGCGGACTTACGATTTATTCCACCCAGGACCCGGAAATCCAGGCCATCTGTGATGAGGAAATCAACAATTTAGACAATTACCCTACGGCGCCGAAGGTATCTTTTTCCTACCGTGTTTCTATCCTCTCCGAGGACGGCACCATTTCCAATTACAGTGAGCAGACCATGCTGTCCTACTATCAGGCAACCAAGAGCCGTGATTACAACATCAATTTTGCTTCGGAGGAGGACGCTGCTGCTGCCATCGAGCAGTACAAAGCAGACATTATGAAGGAGGGCGACACCATTGTAAATGGCAGTGAGACTGTCACCTACACCCTGCAGCCCCAGGCGGCGCTGACCATCAT
>JAGAIK010000346.1 GCA_017626625.1 Roseburia sp. | reverse complement strand
CACATGGAGGATTCCAAGGATAGGATGTAAAAAAACAAAGACCCCCAGAATCAGCACCACTGCCAAAAGATAGCCCAGGACAATGCTGCCCGCGACGCTCTTTTTCAGGCGCTCCATCTCTTTCGCCCCGAAATGTCTCGCCGTCAGTACGGAAAATCCCAGCGTCAGCCCGTTAAAAAAGCCCGTCAGCAGCGTATAGAGCGTGGACACGGAACCCACCGCCGCCAACGCTTCCTCCCCTATGGTACTTCCCACAATTTTTGTGTCAATCAGCCCGTAAAAAAGCTGAAAAAGATTTCCCAGAAAAATCGGCAGGGCAAACCACAAAATAAGCTTTGCCGGGTTCCCCTCCGTCAAATTTCCACTCCTCTGTCTCACCGTTTTCGTTTCCTTTCCCGTTTCATTTGTTTCCCTTTTTTCGCTTCGCCTCAAAATAGATATAATGCTCAATGGCATCTAAAATATCCGCAAAATCCTCTCTGGGCGCAAGCTCAATATAGCGCGTCAGAAGTTCCGTCTCCTGCTCCCGGTATCTGCCGTAAAAAATATCATAGAGGTTGTGTCCCCGGAGATAAATCTTGATTTCCTCCAGATGTTTTTTCACATCTTCCACTGTCTCAAGGTCTTTCCCAATCACCTCCGTCAAATGCCTGCCGCTGGTAATGCGGTGGAGGTATTCCTTCCATTTTTCCAGAAAAATCTCATAAAATGCCGCCTCGGAGGGAATGACTCCAAGCTCCGTCATCACCTTTGGATTTAAGAAATAATTTTCAAAGGAATAGTATTTTAATATCAGCACATTTTCCGGACGCACCTTCGGCAGCGTATCCGCATCCTCTAAGCTGCGCTCCTCATAATATTTACAGAGCTGTCTGCCAAGCTCCGCCCGGTCTTTCCCGTCCCCGTCCCGAATCATGAGAAACTGGTCCCGCAGATAAATCTGGTTCATATATTTTAAATTGGCATAGGTCTTGATATTCGTGCAACTGTTGGTGGTGATAATGGCAATCCGTGACAGCCTTCCCTCACTGTCATAGGTTTCGGAATAATATTTCTTTATCAGAAGGGGCAAACGGCTCTTATCCTGCTTGCCCTCCACGATAAAGACAAAATTCACGTTCATCAAATCGTTTGCGGTGTAGCCTAAATCCTCCAAAATCGCACTGATATCCGTTTTTTCCCGGATTTTTGAAACACCGTTCTCATCTAACACCACCTGCTTTATCTGGCGGCTGTTAAAATTTGCCAGCAGGTTCGGGGAATGGGTGGAGAAAACCGTCTGGTTTTTCCTGGAAATACGGTACAATATCTCCCCCGAAACCTTCTGCAGCTTCGGATGCAGAAAAATTTCCGGGTCCTCAATCATGATAATGCTGGGAATCCTCCTCTCCGCCTCGGTGTAGGTTTCTAACAAAGACAGCAGGTAAATGCTGCGCATTCCTTTTCCCATGCGGCTGATGGGTCTTGTATTTCCCCCTGCGGGCTGATAAATTTCCGTAGTGACCTTCAGCATACGCTCCACGTCCCGGTTCATGGAATAGCGGATTTCATCCTGACCGCCGTTCTTCTTAAAGTTCCGGTTGACCTTCCTGGCAAAATCGTCCAGATTCAGCCGGTAAAGCTTATAGTCTAAGAGTTTTGCCGTCTCAAAGGCGTTTAACTCCTCCGGCTTTTTCCGGTGAATCAGCCCGATACAGGAAAAACAATGGCTGCAGGTTTTCGCCTGATTAAACAGACAGGTATCGGCACGCATCTGCTTTAAAAGCTCGTCCTCCTGCAGCATCAGCAAATCCTCCTGCAGTTGGTGCAAATCCCGCTCTGCGTCTATGTAATAAATCTTTGGAAATACCTCTGCCAGGCGGGGATTGTGTTTGCTCTTGCCGTCGGAAAAACGCACCCAGCCGTCCCGGTGCGCCGTAAAGCTGTAGGTTAAGCAGCCGCCCATTTTTCCGGTTTCCGGCACAAAGGAGGGCAATTTTTTACAGAAATCCTGATACCAGGGTTCTAACCTCTTGTAGGAGCTGACTCTTCCCTTTTCGTGCAGATAGCGGATATCCGTCTCCGAAAACTCCAGCACTGCCTCCATCTCCATATTTGCCGAATCCTCATCAAAATCCTCCGGCGCCATGCGGTAATCTCCCAGCACCGCCCGGACTGCCTCTAACACCGTGGTTTTCCCCGTATTGTTCTGTCCCACAAGAATCAGGGCGTTTTCGATATCCTGAAAATTCATCTCATGGATGGCTTTGAAATTTTTGATGTAAAGGGAACGCAATTTCATGGAATTTCCCGCCTCACTTTCTCCGGAATGTTTTTTCAAATATATCTGTTTCCTGTCTTTTAATGTATCACAGAATGTTGCGATTTACAACGCAGCGGGAGTTTTCTCTTTTTTTTCTATTTACAAAATATTCATTCTGTGCTATAACTGTTTTGTTCCAAAAATTAATATTTCTATTAGCAGAGTAGAATTCTGTGCGTTAAGTGCCGTGTGAACAGGGAGTTGTCACATGGACGAAAAGCAGAACGGAAGTTATCCTTTTGCTTGCGGTACAGTTTTCGCATCCCGCTGCTACATACTGGATATATATATTTATCTGTCTCCTCTATGT
>JAGAIK010000345.1 GCA_017626625.1 Roseburia sp. | reverse complement strand
GCTTATATCCGGCTCCACATAGTTTTTATCGTCTCCGTTTAAAAATACAGCAAATGGAGCAATGTACGGCTCGCAGGAGCCGGATTTTGATTTGATGTAGTTGTTAATAATGGTAAATAATTCCCCAGAAATCAGCTGGTGTTTTCGGCTCGGCGGCGCCATGTAGTAGATTTGTCCGTCTATCAGTTCCGCCCGTTCTCCGTCCGGCAGGGCGTAGATATCATCAATGGTATAAATTTTTTCCTGTGGTAATGGCATGACTGTACTCCTTTCCCAAAAAGTTTTTTGAGTATATTTATACTATAACACAACGGATAAGCATTGCAAGAAACAAAAATTGCCGCCGCTTCACAAAATTTTTAGATAATTTTACATAAAATAAATGGGATTTCTGCCGTTTCATGCTATAATAGTCCATAGGACAGACCTGATGTGCAGGAAAGAGGCTGGCTTACGTCCAGGTTTGCCTCTTTTGTTATGTCAAAAAGCAGACCGGTTTTGCCTGGGAAAGGAACAGGAAATGAAGTTTAAGAATAAAATTATTATTTCTTTCTGCATTATTATATTTGTGCCGATTTTGCTGTCCGTTCTGGTTCTTTTCAGCATTCAGAAGATACAGTTAAAAGCCATTGAACAGACCTACGGGATTGCGGAGAGCAATTACAATTATTTTTCCAATTCCACACAGCTTTTGCACCGTTTTACCAAGGATTCCTTTGAGAAGTTGAAGGAGGTGGCGAAAAACCACCCGGAGCAGTTAGAGGATACCGAATATTTAGAGCAGACGAATGCGGATTTGGAGGAAAAAAGCTCCTATCTGGTGGTTCGCAAGGACAATGCCTTTGTTTATATTGGAAGAGATGCGGGAAGCTCTATCCTGACCAGACTTCCGGACTATGGAGAAAATACGGACAACGCTTATTCGGGAACCTATATTGACGGGGAAGAACAGGCGCTGTTAAAGCAGGTGGATTTTATCTTTCCGGATAAAAGCGAGGGAAGCGCTTTCATTGTGACGGTGTTAGAAGAGACCGTGCCGGAGCTGAAAAGCCTGGCGGTGGATATCATCATCGCCGTGCTGCTGATACTGGTGCTGACCGCCTGTATGCTGACGGTATGGATTTATGCCAGCATGATGAACCCCATTAAAAAATTGCAGGCGGCCGCTCAGAACATTAAGGAAGGAAATCTGGATTTTACCATTGAGGTGGAAAATGATGATGAAATCGGAGAACTTTGCCGCAGCTTTGAGGAAATGCGCCAGCATTTGAAAGACAACGTGGAAGAAAAGATAGAGGGGGAGAAGGAAAATAAGACCTTAATCAGCAACATCGCCCACGATTTAAAAACACCCATTACTGCGGTCAAGGGCTATGCGGAGGGGCTGATGGACGGCGTTGCCGACACGCCGGAAAAGAGGGATAAATATATCAGGACCATTTACAATAAAGCCAATGAGATGGACACCCTCATCAATGAGTTGACCCTTTACTCGAAAATTGATACGAACCGTATCCCCTATAATTTTGCAAAAATTAATGTCACCGATTATTTTACGGATTGCGTGGAAGAATTAGGATTAGACTTAGAAGCGAAAAATATCGGTTTAGGCTACTTTAATTACGTGGACGAGGATGTGCAGATTATCGCAGACCCGGAGCAGTTGCGGCGTGTCATCAACAACATCGTCGGAAATTCCGTCAAATATTTAGACAAGCAGAAAGGATTTCTTAATATCCGTATCAAAGATGTGGGTGATTTCATTCAGGTAGAAATTGAGGACAACGGCAGGGGAATTGCGGCAAGGGATTTGCCTTATATCTTTGACCGTTTTTACCGGGCGGACGCTTCGAGAAATTCAGCCACCGGAGGCAGCGGTATTGGTCTTTCTATTGTAAAGAAGATTATCGAGGACCACGGCGGAAAAATCTGGGCAACCAGCAAAGAAGGCATTGGAACGGTGATGTATTTTGTCATCCGGAAATACCAGGAGGTAGTCAGTTAAAAAACAGGGCTTTAATTTTTTCTAAGAATAAAAAGGCTGCGGCTAGTATTTGCAGACGGAAGGAAAGGTATGGTTAAGAAAAATGAGTAAAGTGTTAATAATTGAGGATGAAGTGGCAATCGCAGAGTTAGAAAAGGATTACTTAGAACTCAGCGGCTTTGAGGTGGAGACGGAGAGCGACGGCACAGTGGGGTTAAAACGTGCACTCTCCGAAGAGTTTGATATGTACATTCTGGATTTGATGCTGCCGGGCATCGACGGTTTTGAAATCTGCCGCCAGATAAGGGAAGAAAAAAATACGCCGATTCTGATGGTTTCTGCCAAAAAAGATGATATTGATAAAATCCGCGGCTTAGGTTTGGGCGCAGACGACTACATTACAAAGCCCTTTTCCCCCAGCGAGCTGGTGGCAAGGGTAAAGGCGCATCTTGCCCGCTATGAGCGGCTGATTGGCAGCAACATGGTGGAAAATGATATCATTGAAATCCGCGGCATTAAGATTGATAAGACCGCAAGGCGCGTCTGGGTCAACGGGGAGGAAAAACAGTTTACCACCAAGGAATTTGACCTGCTTACGTTCCTTGCGGAGAACCCGAACCATGTATTTACCAAGGAAGAACTGTTCCGGGAAATCTGGGATATGGAGTCCATCGGCGATATTGCCACCGTCACGGTACATATCAAAAAAATCCGTGAGAAAGTGGAAATGAACACCAATAAACCACAGTATATTGAAACCATTTGGGGAGTAGGCTACCGATTTAAGTTATAAGTAAATTACCAAATGGTTTTACCGTTGTGGGGAGTAGGCTATCGCTTCAAACTGTAAAGAGGAAATAGTTATGAATTTGGAAATTTTATATGAGGATGAGGCAGTCTTAGTCTGCAGAAAGCCCGCCGGGGTGGCAACCCAGACGAAGCGGCTGGGGCAGGCGGACATGGAGAGCCTTTTGAAAAATTACCGGGCAGGGAAAGGAGAACCCCCTTATATCGGCGTGGTGCACCGCCTTGACCAGCCCGTAGAGGGCGTGATGGTCTTTGCAAAGACGAAGGAGGCGGCTGCGGATTTGAGCCGCCAGATTGCAGCAAAGGCAGCGGATAAATATTACTATGCCATGACAGATGGCGTGCCCCCGCAGAAAAAGGGGGTATTAGAAGATTATCTGCTGCGGAACGGAAAGAGCAACACCTCGGAGGTGGCGGCAAAGGGAACGCCGGAGGCGAAGCGTGCCGTCCTTTCCTATGAAGTCTTAGAGGAAAACGGAAAAAATGCCGTGTTAAACATTAAGTTAGAAACCGGGCGCCATCATCAGATACGGGTACAGCTTTCCCATGCAGGTTATCCCATTGTGGGGGATAAAAAGTATAATTTTAAGGAGAATATTGCCCCGTCAGGAAGAACTTTGGCGCTTTGCTCCTATAAAATAGGATTTAAACACCCGGTTACCCGAAAGAAACTGGAGTTTGAAATTGACAAGCCTTACTATTTATCATAAAATAAACAGTAAGGCATTTTTGTATTCATTTGTAGCGGAGAGCGCAGAGAGTGGAGCAGAAAGCAGTTAGAAGTTAAGGAGAATAGAAAGTTATGGCAAAGGACAAGAAATTGGTAGAGGCAATTACCCCCATGGAGGAGGATTTTGCCCAGTGGTATACAGACGTTGTAAAAAAAGCAGAGCTGATTGCCTATTCCTCGGTAAAAGGCTGTATGATTATCCGTCCGGCAGGTTATGCCATCTGGGAAAATATCCAGGCTGAGTTAGACCGCCGTTTTAAGGAAACCGGAGTGGAGAATGTATACATGCCGATGTTTATCCCGGAGAGCCTTTTGGAAAAAGAGAAAGACCATGTGGAAGGCTTTGCGCCGGAGGTGGCATGGGTGACCCATGGCGGATTGAGCGAGCTGCAGG
>JAGAIK010000344.1 GCA_017626625.1 Roseburia sp. | reverse complement strand
GACTGATAGTTTTTCCGGCACCGAAAGTTCTCCCCTGACTGATAGTTTTTCCGCTGCCGAAAGTTCTCTCCTGACCGAAAGTTTCTCCGGCACCGAAAGTTCTCTCCTGGCTGAAAGTTTCTCCGTCGCCGGAAGTTCTCCCCTGACCGGAAGTTTCTCCGGCACCAGAAGTTCTCCCCTGACCGGAAGTTTCTCCGGCACCAGAAGCTCTCCCCCGTCCGATAGTTTTTCCGGCACCGGAAGCTCTCCCCTGTCCGGCGGCAGTTTCATCTCCCGGCGTTTTCTCAGCGGAATCAGAATTTCTTCCCTCTTCTCTCCCCCTGTCTCTCCGAGACTTTTTCCTGCCAAGGGAAAGCCCGCGGAGCCACAGTTGTTCCCGGACCTTCTTCTCACAGCGGGCAATGCTCTCATCGGAGAAAAAGCCCTCTTCCATCTTATCCGAAAGCTCCAGCAAATCAGCCTCCCCGCAGTTCTCCAAATCTTCGCAGGCTTCTTCTAAGTCCTCCTGCTCCTTCTCCCCTGTGTTCCGCCCGTCAGCAAACATATTATAGCGGTAATTTGACACCCGCTCCCCCTGCTTTCCCAACAGCTCCAGATAGTCCTCGTAAGCCTTCCTGTCCTCCTCAAAGTCCAGACGGTAAATATCTCCCTCGCTCAACATTTTTTCCGGGCGCGGGGTAAAAAAGCTGTTGCACTTTGCACAGGTACAGGCTCTCGCCAAAAGCACAGCACCCTCCGGCGTCTCTATCTTAAATTCCCTGCCCGGCGGATAAACCACCATATGAAGCCCCTCCCCGCAGTCCGGGCACCGGTAGCCAATCCGGTAAAAATTATTTCCCAGCCTGCCGCTGCGCCGCTCCTGCAGTGTGGTTTCCTCCTTGGAAAATGTGACCTTCGCCTGTTTCCAGGCTACTTTGTGCCAAAGTCCTGCCTGTTCTTCCTTTTCCGGTTCTTCCGGCTGCTTTTCCCCTGCCTCTAACGCCGCCTGAATAACGTCCTCGTAGGTCACCCTGATTCCGTTCTGGTAAAACTGAAAATGCTCCCTTGTATATTCCGGCTCTATGCCCGTTTCCGCCAACACCCCGGTAAACAGGCGGTTGAGCTGCTCATAGTTTTTCTCCACCCGAAGCCCTTTGATGGTTCCCCATTTTCCAAAGCTGTACAAAATCATATTGACGGCGTCCTGTACCTTCGGCTCCCCGTCGGTATCTGTTATGTCTTCCTCCCTGATAGGAAGCTCAATAATATTTTCCAGTACTTTTCTACTATCAAAATGAAAAAACAGGGAGCGCACCGCTCCCTGTAAAATCAGGCAATTATCAATCACCACAAATAAGCCGTTCCAGACAACGTTGGCTCCCATGGTCTTTATCAGTTTTTCAAATGTATGTTTCAGTTCCGAATTTGCCCTCAGTATAATCATGAAATACGCCTCTAATCCTGTCACAATTTTTTCCGCAGACCGCAGCGTTTCCCGCCGTACTACGGTCTGCCTGTATGCACATTTTAGCATAATTCATGCACTGCCGCAACGAAATTTCAGTACTGATTCCCTGCCTATTTCGTCACTTTGATTTTCTGTACCTTAGAATAACCGCTGTAAACTTTCTTTCCTGCGGAGTCTTTTTTGTACGCCCGCACCCGCACATAGTAAGTCTTGCCGGATTTCAGTTTTGTAAGGTTACAGCTCGTCTTTACTGTGGTTTTCTTTGTCACAGATTTTTTGAAATTTTTATCTGTGGAGTAAGAAATCTCATATCCCTTTGCACCGGAAACCTTCTTGTATTTCAGTGCAATCTGTTTGCTCTTACTGTTCTTCGCAGAGATAATCTGGGTTTTACTAACCTTGATTTTCTCCCACTTTGCATAGAGGGTATAATTTTTCTTTGTGCCTTTTTTAATCGTTGTAATCTTGTTCTTAAAGTTCTTATCGGTATACCAGCCTTTAAAGGCATAGCCCTTGCGGCCCGGATTTTTCAGCGTTACCTTTTCATTATAGTAGGCTGCCGGGTTGCTGCTGTTATTTGTACCCTTATTAAGCTTATAAGTGATGCCATAGCCCACCGTCAGCTTACAGGTGGCTTTTACGCCGCTGCCGTCCTTCGCCGCTGCCGTGATGGTTACTTTTCCGTATTTAATACCCTTTACTTTTCCCTTGCTGTCTACGGTGGCAATTTTCTTGTTGGAGGAAGTCCAGACAACCGATTTGTCCTTCGCCTCCGCCGGGGTAACGTCAGCCTTTAACTGTAAGGTTTTGCCTTTCTTTACCGCTGCCGTGGTTTTATTTAACTTAATGGCAGATACTTTTACCTCCGCCTCTTCCGTTCCCGGTTCCGGGGTTGGTGCAGGCTCCGGGGTCGGTACAGGTTCCGGGGTCGGTACAGGTTCCGGGGTTGGTGCAGGTTCCGGGGTCGGCTGTACCACTGGCTGCTCCGTCACTGCATAGCCATTGGCAATATTTAAGGAAGCAGTATCCACGTTTACAAACTGAATATCGTCAAACACAATCGAAGAATCGATATCTACACCGCTCTCTCCCTCCGGCACAATGCTGTTGCACCATACCGCAAATTTTGTAACGCTCTTAGGGTCAAAGGTTCCGTTATTTTTTCCCTTCAACTGGCTGAATGGAATGGTTATGTATCTCGCCTCTGTGG
>JAGAIK010000343.1 GCA_017626625.1 Roseburia sp. | reverse complement strand
TTATGAGAGAAGTGACGCAAAGGTTCGCTTAAATGAGGGCATGGAGCGGGAAAAAGGCTTTCTCGGAGAACCTTTTGACACCAATGTCCCCATTGTGGAAAACGGCGTGAAATATATTGTGGATGTAAAGGACGGGCAGAAAACCGGATTTTTCTTAGACCAGAAATATAACCGCCTTGCTATCCAGAGGCTTTGTAAGGACGCTAAGGTGTTAGACTGCTTTACCCATACCGGGTCTTTTGCCTTAAATGCAGGGATTGCAGGGGCGAAAAGCGTTCTTGGGGTGGATGCGTCCCAGTTGGCGGTGGACCAGGCGACGGAAAATGCAGCGTTGAACGGACTTTCTGACCGGGTGCATTTTCAGTGTGAGGATGTGTTTGAATTGCTGCCGGAATTAGAGCGCGCCGGGGAAAAATTTGACGTGGTTATCCTTGACCCGCCTGCCTTTACCAAGTCCAGAAATTCCATAAAAAATGCAGTGAAAGGGTATCGGGAAATCAATCTGCGTGCCATGAAGCTGGTGAAAAACGGAGGTTATCTTGCCACCTGTTCCTGTTCCCATTTTATGGATTATGAGCTGTTTACCAAAACGATTCATCAGGCGGCAGCAAACGTGCATAAGAGACTGCGGCAGGTGGAGTACCGCACCCAGGCGCCGGACCATCCCATTCTGTGGGCGGCGGATGAGAGCTATTATCTGAAGTTTTATATTTTCCAGGTGGTGGAGGATAGATAAAGGACAGCGGCGGATGAGAACTATTATCTGAAGTTTTACATTTTCCAGGTGGTGGAGGCTAGGTAGGATAGTGCCTCGCAGAGCAGAGTATAGGGGGAAAGTTATGTACAAACATCACGAAGAATCGTTGGAGATTATGAAAGATTATTTCCGAAAGCAGGATGTTATTGCGCTTATTTTTGGCGGTTCCGTGGCAAAGGGAAATGCCAGACCGGATTCGGATTTAGACGGGATCGTGGTGGTGTCCGAGGCGGTATATCAGCAGAAAAAGGCGGACAACTGCACGGCGGAAACCATCGGCGGTCTTTGCACCTACGAGGGCGGCTATTTTGATGTGAAATATGTCACGAAGGAATTTTTAGAGGAAGCGGCAGAGAAAGGCAGTGAGCCGGCGAGAAATGCCTTTGTAAAAGCCCGGGTGCTGTTTAGTGACGACCCGGAAATAGAGGAAATCACTGCACAGATTCCGGTATTCCAGAAAGGGGAAAAGGAAGAAAAAATGCGTTCTTTTTATGCGGATTTCTGGGCGAACTATTACTATTTTTTAAAGGATTGCAAGGTACAGGGGTATATGAGAATTCATGCGGTAAACGAGATTATTTATAGTATTTACCGGATCATTCTGCAGGAAAATGAGATTTTGTTTGCCTGCAACCGGAGGCTGGAAGAACAGGTGGAATCTGTCTCCAAGGAAGCAGCAGAGCTTACAGCACTGGGAAAGAAACTGGCTGCAACGCAGGAAATGAAGGATGCGGAGGCGTTTGTGGAAAAGTTCAGGGAAATCTCCGGTTATGTACCGCGGGAGAATGTGGCGGAAATTCTCAGTACCTATACAAGGGATTTTGAGCAATGGTGGAGGGAGCCCCGACCCAATATCAATGAGTGGTAAAAGAGGAGAAGATAATGGTATAACTGTCTGTTTCTATTGGACATACATTTATAATATGAGGTAAACAGAAATGAAATATGTGATAGAACGATATAAAAATTGTGAAAGGTTTAATGAGCAATACAAGGACATCTATGATTTTCTATTAGAAGCATCGAGTCAGGAATATAATGAACACTTTCCCTGGGGACGGTTTGAATGGATGCAGAATCACACGATGCTGGATGAAGATAAATTGATAGGCATAGCTATGTTTAAAGATATAAGTGGGGAAATCGTGGGTTTGGTTACATATGACACAAGTTATGATGATAGGGTGTATCTTGTGCATTTGACTTCTGATAGAGAATTATTGAATGAGATGGTAGATTATGTTCTTCAAACGGAAGATGACAGCGCAACCATTAAGGTCAATGTAAAAGATGTATCTTTAT
>JAGAIK010000342.1 GCA_017626625.1 Roseburia sp. | reverse complement strand
TCCCATAATGGCAAAAATATTTTTCAGGATAAAGCGGTTGCTCAGCATGGACAACGGTACTGCAAAAATCATGGAAAGCACCACCACCCATACCATGCGCATCACCAGCCACATCCGAATGTAACGGTTGCGGTAGCCGATGCTTTTAAGCATGGCAAACTGTCCCATTTCCCTCCCAATAAATAATTTCATCATCAAAAGCGTAATGAGCATAATCAAAATACACAGCATAATAGTCAGCGGCACCTGCATCATTTGCATGGTACTTTTTACAGAACCCACGTTGGCGTCCACCACCGCCTGCGCCGTCACCCAGTCGTAATCCGGAAATTCTTTTTTCATCTTCTCCACCATTTCCTCCTGGGACAAATCCGTTTCCATATTCACAGTGACCTTCCAATAGCTGGGCAGGATTTCGCCGCTCATATCAATGGCAGAATTTAGCCTGGCGCTCTCTCCTAACTGCATATAGTCACTGTAGTAGCCTGTAATAATAAACTTCTTTTCTTCCCCGCCGATTTTTGCTGTCACCGTATCGCCAATCTGCAGACCCTTTTCTTTCATCACTTTTTTGGAAAATGCCACCTCATTTTCTAACCTGGGTGCAGTCCCCTCCTCGTATTCACGATAACCGCCGTTCTCTTTGTCTCCGATGGGATAATGAGACAAAAGCTTAACTACCCTGTCATCATCCAGTCCGTATTCTATAAAAAACAATCCCCCTACGCTAAGTTCTGCCTCATAGCCTTTCTCAGAAAGTTCCCCTTCCACACGCCGCAGGGCTTTTTCTATATCCTCTGTGTTGTGATAGGGTTCTTCTCCCTTTGCCTCCAGGTTTTCCATATAAACGGCGGCCTCCGGGTCCAGATTGAACTTTTCTGTCATCTCCCGGCTCTCCATGGTGGTCAGTGTATTTAAAGGTACGCTAATCAGCACAAAGCTGATACAGAACGTAACGAACATTACCAGGTAACGTTTCTTATTGCAGAGAATGTCATTTAACCCAAGAAAGGTAACTGTCCCCATGTATTTTTTCTTATAAAGCTTCAGCCCCCGTCTCCGGTGATACCGCTCTCCGGTTCCGCCGTTCCGTATGGCTTCAATGGCAGATATTTTTTTCAGCTTTCCGGTAAAAAGAATACACATTGCCGCCACAAAGGCTACCACCGCAAGGCTGCAAAGCAGGTTCACTGCCAGGGTATTGACACTGTCCCCCAGCACCATATTTTTGCTGACGCTCTCTACCATGACATTTCCCACCGGAATACTGATGAAAAATCCTGCCAGCGCTCCCACCGTCACCAGCGCAAGATATTTGATAAAATAAATTTTCCGAATAGAAAAATTCCGCATTCCAATGGCTTTCATAACGCCGATTTCCCGGTAATTTTCTTCCATGGTAAAGGTCAGCGAAAATTTCAGTATCATAAGGGAAATCAGTATCAGGCAGATACCAATGACAATCAAAAGCGCCGCCACAATCATATCAAATACATACAGCATGGAATATACTTCCCGGTCAAAGGAGGTCATAAGCGTCTGAAAACCATAACGGTTCATGGCGTCCACGGTAGCCTCCCGGTCTGTGGAGTTATAGCCAAATATCCCAATGGTGACACTTTTGTCATTCACCATTTTCCGGTAATCCTCCCTGCAGAAAACGAAACGGTTCATTCCTGACATTTCATTTCCATACATGATGTCCTTGGTCTGTTTTGCTATTTTATAAGTAAAAGTTCCGCTGTCGGTTTTTACCCGGAGTTCATCTCCAATTTTCAGTCCGTTCTTCTCAAGAAACCCCGGAGATAACGCCACTTCTCCCTCCGAAAGCGTCAGTTCCTCTCCCTCACTATCCAAAGGCTTTGCGTATTTGCCGCCTGTATATCCCAGGTAGAGATTGACGCCCTCCGCTTTGATGCTTTCCTCTTTTCCCCCTTTCACCGCAATGACATTGTCGGGCTTGATTTCACACAACTGTTCATAAGCATACTCCGTCACCTCGCTGCGGCTCTTTAACCACTGTTCAAATTCTTCTTTTTCGTCCTCTGTTCCCAGAACCACCATCTCGTCGCTGACGTTGGCGCATTCCATGTAATTCTCCACGCCGTTTGTCACCAGAATAATGTTGCTGACGCTGCTGGCCAAAAATATGGTGGACAGCGTGAGGAATACAAGTAAGATAATGTTAATGCCCTTTCGTTTCATCAGGTCTTTTTTGAGTATTTCATACCACATAGACTTTTTCCTTTCTACTTGTTTTTCGGTTATGTGGGTATTATAAAGGGGAAGTTATTAAAAAATCCTTAAATGGGAGAATATTTTTTGCTGCTAAAACCGCAAATCTTCGAAAATCTGCCCCGAATAACTGGTGCAGGCAAATGGAAACAGCCGCTGCAGAGATGATGATTCCTGCAGCGGCTGGCTTTATAGGACATATTCTTTTTTCGTTTCTCAATTCTGCGCTATTGTCGACTTTCTTTTTCACACTCTATTTTGTCGTTTGAAGAAATTTCTTCTCCACATCTCTTACCTCGTCCAAAGAAATGCCGATAAAAGCAGCTATCTGTTCACATGTTTTTCCTGACTGCAGGCATTGCAGAATCAGCTTTTCACGTCCTTCTTCACGTCCTTTTTGTTCTGCTTCTTCCGCTATTCCATAACTTAAATTACACATAGTCGTCAATCCCTCCTTCATCTCCACCGAAGTTTCTATTCCAAAATTATCATGCAGGCAAGTTTCTTTTTCATCTATCCCCATCTTATCAGACAAAAGTACTGATAACATGTCAGTCAATGGATTATCCCCACTTGTCTCCCGGGCGTTTCCCAGACAAATCATAACCGCAGATAACAAATCGTATCTGGCTTTTCCTTTAAATTCTCCACAAATGTACTCTGGCTGTATCCGATATCCAGTAATTGTATTTTTCGCATAATCAGGAACGTTCATGCAAATCCAAATAGAATACACCTTTTTAATTCCGTCATAATCCGGAAGTGAAAATTCCGTGTCCACTTGCGAAGATAGCATTCTGGCACAATAGAATATAGCTCTCGTCACCAAATCATACCCCGGATAATACTTTTTTTGCGCCTCAATATTAACAATCAGTTTCACCCGCTCCTTCGCAGGCGTAAACACGGCAAATCTAATGTCATATCGTACCTCTCCCTCATTGGGAATTTTATCCTCGGTTGCCATGCCTGTAATCATTTCCGGCGTTTTTCCCGGATAAACCGGCACAACGGATATTTCCGGTGTTCCCTCGATTGCCCTTTCGATTTCCTCTATAAAGGAATTTTTGAACTCATGTATAGAATACTTTAAAATCCATGCTAAAATAATTTTATCGCTTAACACCCGTTTTACTTGCTCATCATATTGTATATTTTTTCCCGCAATCCCAATCTGATTAAGTAATGCGTTCTTTTGTCTTTTCATCTGTACTTTCCTCGCTTTCCATACTTTATTTCTTATAACAGGGAAAGTTCTATTGGATATTCCCCGTTATTTACAGGAAATATCCCCACAAAATTTGAAAAATAAGCATACACGCTACATGCGCATATGCTTTTGTAAATAATAACTATTTCATCAAAAAAAACACATTTTTAAAAGGATACCTTACATACAATCAATCAGCTACTATTATAATATCTATCCTGTGCGGGACTGTCAAGCAATTTGATTTACATTTTCCTCACATTCCTCTATGTCTTTCTCACTCCGAACAATCAGAAAAAGAGCACCCCAAAATGGAGTGCTCCTTTCCGTGCCAGGTCACCTTCCGCTCATACCAAAGCTTTCCGTTCTTATGAAAAAATCGGGGTAACAGGATTTGAACCTGCGACCTCACGGCCCCCAGCCGTGCGCGCTACCAAACTACGCCATACCCCGTAGACCTATACTATAACACATTTTTCCGGATTTGCAAACAAAAATTTTTAAAAATCAGCGTATTTTGGAGCAAAAGTTTTTTCAATGATTGTAAAATCTTCTTTTCAATGATAACATTTCTTCAAGTACCTGCTGCACACACAGCTTTTTCTCATCTGTTTGAAGCACAGCAGTCCATCATTATTTTTCAAAATTTATAAAAAGGAGTACCAGTTTGACAGAATTAGAAGCCTATTACAATAAATTCAACGAAGAAAAGCGCTTAAACAGCCGCCACGGTCAGGTGGAATTTATCACTTCCATGAAATATATTCACGAATATTTGGAAAATACCGCCGCCCGCACCGGAAAACCCAAAAACGAAATAAAACTTTTAGACTTAGGTGCCGGAACCGGGCGATACTCCATCCCTCTGGCAGAGGAAGGCTATGACGTTACTGCGGTGGAATTGGTAAAGCACAATCTGGGCAGGCTCAAACAGAAAAGCAGCCTGGTAAAAGCCTATCAGGGAAATGCCATGAAGCTCTCCCGATTTACCGACGACACCTTTGACGTCACCCTGTTATTCGGTCCCCTGTACCACCTTCACTCCAGGGAGGAAAAACTTGCCGCCCTCTCCGAGGCAAAACGTGTGACAAAATCCGGCGGTGTTCTTCTCGCCGCCTATATCATGAATGAATTCAGCGTCATCACCTATGCCTTCAAGGAAAAACACATCAACGAAGCCTTAGAAACCGGAATGCTTGACGACACCTACCACTGCACCAAAAAGGCAAATGCACTCTACAGCATGGTACGCCTTGAAGATATGGACGACCTCAATAAAGAATCGGGACTGACCCGCCTGAAGGTGATTGCGGCGGACGGTGCCGCCAACTATATCCGCCCCTACCTAAATGCCCTGACCGAAGAGGAATTTTCCCATTTTATCGACTACCATCTTGCCACCTGTGAACGCATGGATTTGATGGGTGCCAGCGGACATACCGTAGATATTTTGCAAATTCCATAAAATGTGTTATAATAGTTTTTACGGAGACGTATCGAAGTGGTCATAACGGGGCGCACTCGAAATGCGTTGGCCTCTCTTTTGGGGCACGAGGGTTCGAATCCCTTCGTCTCCGCTCTCTAAAACCATAAAAGAGACATATTTTTTCCCAAAATACATATGCTAACCTCAGTAAATTTTTAGGGAAAGGAGCATTCTTTTTATGGCATCTTATGTTTCACCTGCGATTGCGGACAAATTCGAAACCTTGTCTGTTGATTTGAAAAATCTGATTTTGGAACGAAATGTCCAGCTCAATAATATGCAGGATTTAATCCGCGTATTAGAGCAGATTGTAGAAGAGGGGGAAGCTGAATAAAGCAGCACACCCATAAGGAAATAATTTTATTACCGCAGAGCGGCATAGCCTTTTGGCTATGCCGCTTTGTCATATATTCTTTTCCTCCCCTGCAGGCAGTCTCCCGGCTTTCCTGTTCCTTCATTTTCGTTTGTTTTCGTTGTTTCCCCCTATTATTTTTAGTTATAAAGTACTATAATATGATTATTAAACGGATACTTTGACATGAATTTTAATATACAAAAGGGGGTTTTTATTTATGAAAAACAAAAGTGTCAAACGTTCTCTTATCATTATGTGCCTTTTTATTGTGGTTGTTTCCGTTCTTGTCATCGGTGCTGTCTCCGTCTACAGTATTAAATCCATGTCCCGCATGGCAAACACCAATTATGAAACAGCTATGCTTGACGGCTATAATACCGAAATCAAATCTCAGGTACAATCCGTCATTTCCGTTCTGGAAGCGGAATACGCCAAAGTTGAAAGCGAAGCCTTGACGGAGGAGGCTGCCAAAACAGAAGCCGCCGAGATTATCCGCGCCATGCGCTATGGCGACGACGGAAGCGGCTACTTCTGGATTGACGCCAGCGACTATACCCTGATCATGCATCCGATTTTACCGGAGCAGGAGGGCAACAACCGTTACGAGCTTGAAGACCAGAACGGCGTCATGATTATTCAGGAAATCATGAAGGTCTGCACCGGTGCAGATGGCGGCGGCTACAATGAATTTTATTTCACAAAATCCGACGGCGTTACCGTAGCGCCCAAAATTGCTTATTCCCAAATGTTTGAGCCCTGGGGCTGGGCTATCTCCACCGGAAATTATGTAGATGATATGGAAGCTACTATGCAAAATTCCAAATCTGCAATTCACCAGCAGGAAAATACGCTGATTATTACCATTGTTGTTATCGGCATTATTATTGCCGTTGCCGTTATGTTTATTGCAAACCTCTTTGGCAATTCCATTTGCCGCCCGCTGTTCCAGATTCAGGGATTTGCCAACCGTATTTCCGGCGGCGATTTATCCACAGCCGTAGATGTCAATGACGGAAGTGAATTAGGCAAAACTGCCGGGGCGCTGAATACGGCTCAAAAACAGATTGTAGGACTGATTTCCAATATTGACGCTGCTTCCCATGAATTAGAGGGTGCCGTCACAGAATTTACTCAGAATTTCAACAGTATGAATGAATCCATCCAGAATGTTTCCACTGCCATCGGTGAGATTGCAGAAAACACAAATTCACAGGCAATTTCCACTGCCACCGCTTCTGAAAATGTCGAAGAAATGGCTGCGGGCATCCAGAATACTTCTGAAGAAGTGGAAGCCCTGGAACGAAACTCACAGATTATGCAGGACCGTTCCATAAAATCTATGGACACTTTACAAGAACTGATTGAGATTACCACCAAAACAAAATCCGATATTGATTCCATGTACCACCAGACGGCAAGCACCAATGAATCTGTTACAAAAATCAGTACTGCCGCTACCTTAATCGGAGAAATTGCTTCCCAGACGAATCTTCTGTCCCTGAATGCTTCCATTGAAGCTGCAAGAGCCGGAGAAGCAGGACGCGGATTCGCAGTCGTGGCAGAAGAAATCGGAAGCCTTGCTACCCAGTCTGATGCAACCGTCCAGGAAATCAATACCATTATTACCGAATTAACGGCAAATTCTGCAAAATCCATGGACATTATGCGTGAAATGAATGAAGCTTCTGAAACCCAGGCAAATGCACTGCAGAGCACCAGAACCATGTTCCATGAACTGAGGGATGCTTTAGATGCCTGCATGACCTCTATTCAGACCATTACTGCAAAGATTCAGAACGTTAATGCACAGCGTGAAATGATTACGGAGAGCATCAGCACCTTAAATCACCTTGCCACCGACAACGCCTCCTCCACGGAAGAGACTTCCGCCATGGCAACGGAGCTTGAAAACGTGGTTATGCGCTCCTCCGCTTTGGTAAATTCCCTGTCGGATAACGTACGCACCTTATCCGAAAATATGAAACTGTTTAAACTGTAATATCCGCGTATTAGAGCAAATCGCAGAAGAGGGGGAAGCCGGGTAAACGGCTGCCCCCTCTCTCCTGTTATGCCACAGATGTCACCTCGTAACCGGCGTCCACCACCGCCGCCTTTAAGGTATCGGTGGAAACGCCATCCTCTGCGGTAACTACCGCATTTTTGGCTTCCAGGCTTACCGTAACCTCCGTCACCCCCGGCACCTTTTTCAACGCCTTTTCCACTCTGCCCTGGCAGTGTGCACACATCATTCCTTCAATGTTTAATGTTGTTGTCATGGTTTCTTTCTCCTCTCTTTGCACTGTGTTTTTATGTTCTTCCGAAAGCTGTACAGAAACCGCCTCCGGTTGAATTTCATGGTTCTGTTCTGCCTCTGCCCCAAACTCCTGTCCGGCAGCGCTTTTCTTATGAAGCTTCACCGTCTTTAACCGCAGCGCATTTGTAACAACGCATACGCTGCTTAAGCTCATTGCGGCTGCACCGAACATGGGATTTAACCGAATCCCCCATAAGGGATAAAGCAGCCCCGCCGCCAGGGGAATACCGATACTGTTATAGAAAAACGCCCAGAATAAGTTCTGTTTGATATTGCGGATGACCGCTTTGCTAAGCCGCAGCGCCCCTACCGCATCTAAAAGGTCATTTTTCATCAAAACAATATCAGCGCTCTCAATGGCAACGTCGGTGCCTGCCCCGATGGCAATTCCCACATCTGCCGAAGCTAACGCCGGGGCGTCGTTGATACCGTCGCCAATCATTGCCACCCGGTGACCTGCATGTTTCAAAGCAGAAATCTTTTCTTCCTTCTGGGTAGGCAGCACTCCGGCGATGACCTCGTCAATCCCCACCTGATTTTGGATTGCCTGTGCCGTCACCTCATTGTCTCCGGTGAGCATAATCACGTGAATGCCCTCTTCCTTAAACTGCCGCACCGCCTCTTTGCTGGTAGCTTTCACCACATCCGCCACGGCAATGACCCCGATTACCTTCTCTTCGTCTGCAAACAGCAGCGGTGTTTTTCCCTCTTTCGAGAGGGCTAACATCTGCGCCCTTACCTCTTTGGAAACCGGTATTTTTTTCTCTTCTAACAATTTCTCGTTTCCGGCAAAATATTTTCCGGGCGCGGCGTCTCCTGTCTGCGTTTTCAATGAGACACAGCCCTCGATGCCTTTTCCGAAGGACGCCTGAAACTCCGTCACTTTCTCAAGGAAAATCTGCTTTTTCTCACAATACCCGACTATCGCCTCCGCCAACGGATGTTCACTGCCCTTTTCAAGGCTTCCTGCAATGGTGTGCAATTCCTTCTCCGTCACTCACCCGCCTCAGAAAATGTCCGTCACTCCCCCGCCGCAGAAAATGTCCGTCACCACAGGTTTTCCATGGGTAATGGTTCCGGTTTTATCCATCACCACCGTATCAATGAGGTGCGCCGTCTCCAGCGCCTCGCCGGATTTTATCAAAATGCCGTTTTCCGCACCCTTTCCGGTTCCCACCATAATCGCCACGGGGGTAGCAAGCCCCAGTGCGCAGGGACAGGAAATGACTAACACCGCAATGGCGCTTGACATGGCAAATTCAAACTCCGCACCGCTAAGCAGCCATACCGCAAAAGTCACAAGGGCAATGCCGATAACGGTGGGAACGAAAATACCGGAAATCTTATCCGCCAGCCTTGCAATGGGAGCTTTGCTGGAGGACGCCTCTTCCACCAGACGGATAATCTGGGAAATGGTGGTATCATTCCCCACCCTGGTGGCTTTCGCCCGTATGAGCCCCGCTTTATTGATGGAGGCGGAAATCACCTTGTCCCCCTCCTGCTTCAACACCGGAATGCTCTCTCCGGTAATTGCCGATTCGTCAAAGGAGGATTTTCCCTCCAGAATGATGCCATCCACCGCCACCGCTTCCCCGGGTTTGATAAGGAAAATATCTCCTGCCGCCACATCCGCAGCGTCAATCACCTGCTCGGTGCCGTCCCGAACCACTGTCACCGTTTTCGGTGCTAAATTCATCAGCTTGGTAATGGCTTCGCTGGTTTTACCTTTGGATTTCGTTTCCAGATATTTTCCCACGGTAATCAGGGTTAAAATCATTCCCGCGGATTCGAAATACAAATCATGCCTGTAGTGGGCAACCACTTCCATGTCTCCATGACCCAAACCATAGCCAATCCGGTAAATGGCAAAGATACCATAGACAATAGAGGCTGTGGCTCCGATGGCAATGAGGCTGTCCATGTTGGGACTTTTCTTTGCCAGCGTCTTAAAGCCGTTTGTGAAATATTTCTGATTTACAAACAAAATCGGCAGCAATAACAACAGTTGGGTAAAGGCGTAAATCACGGCATTTTCATTGCCGGAAAGATAATTCCGGGTAACAGGAGGCAGTTCTATCCCCAGCCATTCATAAAACATATGTCCCATGGAAACATACATCAGGGGCACTAAGAAAATGACAGAAATCACCAGCCGCCGTTTCATTCCTGCAATATTTTTCTGCTGTATGGAAACGGCATCCTCCTGCGTTTCCCTTCCCCGGCTACTGCCCTGTTCCCTTTTTACAGAAGCACCGTACCCGGCTTCTTCCACCGCTTTTATAATCTTTCCGGTATCGGTTTTGGCATCGTCAAACTCCACCTGCATACTATTGGTCAGCAGATTGACCGTGACCCCGCTTACCCCCTCCACCTTGGAAACGCTCTTTTCCACGTGGGCGGAACATGCCGAACAGCTCATGCCGGTAACGTCAAATTTTTCTTTCACTTATTCTCACTCTCCATTCTCGCTATTCTTTCCCGCTTCTTTTCTTACATTATCTGCATATTGCAGCTATTTTATTGCTTTTTACTGTCTGCATATTGCAGCTATTTCATTGTTTTTTCGCCATCTGCATATTGCAGCTATTTCATTAATTTTTTCAGCAGCTCGCACAGCTCGTCCACCGCTTCCTCATTTCCCTCCCGGATGTCATCGGAAACACAGGTTTTGATATGCCTTGCCAACAGTTCCTTGTTAAAACTGTTTAACGCCGCCTGTATCGCCGAAACCTGCGTCACAATGTCCACGCAGTAACGGTTCTCCTCCACCATGGTCTTTACGCCCCGCACCTGCCCTTCGATACGGTTTAATCTCGTAATCAGGTCTTTCCGCTCGGCTTCCTCACGCTGTTTGTGTTTCACTTCTTCCTCTGACTTACAATGCTTACATGCCATGGGTGTACCCGCCTTTCCTTTTTACTGTACATTTGCTTGCTGCATCCACTCGCTTCACATACCCCATGGGGGTATATTTAATATATTCCTTTCTTATTCATTTGTCAACTCTTCCTCCCCCATCCGCCGCAGCTCCCTGGGCGTACAGCCATACCGCTCCTTAAACATCCGGTGAAACAGTTTCTGATTATAAAATCCATGCCGCTCCGTAATCTCCCCCACAGAATCGTCCGTGTGCAGCAAATCCTGATAAATATGCCCAATCCGCACCTGGTTGACATACCGCAGAAAGGATGTCCCCGTGTTCTGTTTAAAAAAGCGGCAGAAATATTCCCGGTTCAGCCCCAGTTCCTCCGCCGCCTGCTGCAGGGAAATTTCTTCCCGATAATGTCTCTCCACAAACCCGCAGATTTTCTCTAACCGCTCCATATTCCCCGCCTTCGCCGCCATGCCTCCCTGAGTCACAGGCTCGCTAAAGCTTTCCACCAACGCCGCCATCATCTCCAAAATCAGTGCATTGCTCCGCATATGGTAGGTGTTCTTCTGATTTACATAAAGAATCGTAAGCTCCTTTAAACAGGCAAGGATTTCCCGGTATGCCTCCTCTTTCTCCCGGGGTACGGCGTCCCCGCAGCAGTGGATTTCCAACAGCTCTGCATCACTTAAATAACGCCTCACTAACTGCCTTGAAATATGAATACAGATACCCATGGTCTGAGGCAGTGCATAAAACACTTCATGTATCTGGGAATAGTCCATGACAATCGCCTGCTGGGGATTTATCTCATGGCGCCCCCCGTCCATCACCACCGTGGCATGTCCGTTCAAAATATAAAGTATCTCTAACTCCCGGTGCCAGTGAAGGGGAGAATTATGGTCTTTCGTCACAAAACGGACGCTAAATCCGGTTTCTGCGGAAACGCCAATATTTTCAAAGGAGGTTTCAAACCCGTTCATACTCTGTTCCTTTCCAGTTTATAGTTTCTTTAGAAATTTTATCCTGCCTTTACACAAAAGTCAATATCGACGCAAAACTTGTAAATATGGTGTCTGTTTTTTCTCCGAAAAATCCTGTATGATAATACCTGTCAGATAGAAAAGGTAATGAAACAAGCCTATTAGCAGCAAGGAGGTAATCATATGTTAAACGCTATTAAAAAATATTTTTCAGAGAATATCGACGCAATTTGCAATGGTTTTGCTATCATAAACGGTGAAGATTTTCTTCCATATAACAACTAATTTCTTCTCCAACACCAAAACGGGAAGAAAAAGCTGCAGGTCATTCGTCCTGCGGCTTTTTCTTTGCCAAAAATCTTCTCCGGTATTTGATTGCAGCAAAATCACTGATTTTCTTCTGGTAAACCATGTCCGAGAGTCCGCCCACTACCCCCACCACGGGAATCCCCTGGACAAATTTCAGGTAAAGCAGCTCCCTCGACAGTGCGTCGGAGGTGCGGCGTATCTGCTCTGTTCTTGAGAGAGAAAGCCCCTTGGTTTCCCTCTCTTCTTCCGGCATTGCTGCCTTTTCCTCCGGCATTTTGCTCTCTTCTTCCGGCATTGCCGTTTTTTCCTCCGGCATTTCACTTTCTTCCCCCTGTGCCTTCGCCCGGAGGCTTTCCTTCCTGTCCTGACGCTCCGTCCAGAGATTTAAGTCCGTATTGCCCTTCATCAGTTCTTCTCCGTGGGAAAGCGCCGTCTCTATGATTTTTAAAATAAAAATCTGTTCTTCCTCCGTATCATAAGAAAAACCGTAGCTTACGGCAATCTCATAAATGCTCTTTAGCAGCACCCCAAGAAACAGCGGAATATCCGGCAGCCCCATGCCGAGAAGCCCCATACCGACGCCCTCCGCCGCAGAGATTGCCGTGTTGACATTTTTCGCTGCCCCCGCCTCTCTGCCGAAGGCTCTTAACGCCCTGCGGGTGCCCCGCACCTCGGCAGTATACTCATTGATTTTATAATTCTGCTGCTTTTTCTCCTTAGAGTACGTTTTCTCAATCACTCCCATACCCTTTTCAAAAATCAGTTCAAACGCTTTGAAAAAAGCTGTATTTAAGGTATCGTCCAGTTTTTCCGGGACAAACCGGGTGATTTTCTCCTGCCAACCCGCCTGCTTTTCCGGCAAATTCCGGTGGAGAAAATTTTCCTCCTGTTTTAATACCTGCGCCCATTCTTTTTCAATGTGCTTCTTTCTCATGCGCACACCTCCCACTTCCTAACATTTTTTGCGAAAATCCAGGGGGGAGGGTTGAGAACAACAGCTCCGCTTTGTGCAATCTATCCCGTAAGCTTACCGCCCCTTTTACAATCTCTAAACCCGGAACAAAAAAATCTCCCGTCCTCCGGTATTTCCTGCCTTTATCTTAGCAGAGCTTTTCACCGGTTACAACGGGAGATTTCTTAAATCTTTCGAAAATTATGCAGTTATCATTACGCTAATGCTTTCCCCAGAGCCTTACATGCTGCAATCGCCTCATCATCCGGCGCTTCGTGGGCAATCACGCCTTCTCCTGTCACAATGACTGCTCCTGCCGCATTCATACGGTCCTCCCAGTCACGCATCCACTGTCCGTCGCCCCAGCCGTAGGAACCGAATAAACCAATCTTTTTCCCTTTGGCAAAAGCCTCTACCTCAGTCACGAAGGGCTCCATTTCGCTTTCTTCCAAAACTTCCGATCCCATTGCCGGACAGCCCATTGCGAAAGCGTCTGCCGCCTTTAAATCCTCCATGGAAACTGCGGAAACCGGCAGTACTGCCGCCTCTTTTCCCGCTTCCTTGATTCCCTCTCCTACTGCATTTGCCATAGCCTCTGTATTTCCGGACTGTGACCAGTATGCTACAATAATCTGACTCATAAATTCCTCCATTCCGGTATCCCTGATACCTGTCTTTTTCTATTTCTTTTTAGAAAGTCTAAATGTTTCACAAAATCATCGGCGTATTTACAGCTACGCTGACTGCAATACCTTCGCATACATGACATATTCTGTAATTTCCATTCCGGCTGAAATCAGGCGGATAGCTTCTTCCTTTGCGGCATTGTAGCCCTCGAAAGTCTTTCTCGCCTTTGCCACGTTTCCATACACCTTCCAATAACCGCTGTACAGATAATTTCTTCCTTCGTTTTCGATAAATCCTAAAACGTCTTCTACAGGGTAACCTAAGAGCAGGCCAAGCTCATGTGGAAAAGACTGATGGTCTGACATATATTTTTGATAGCGGGCACACAATTTTTCAAAAATGTCGATAAGTCGTAATGTCTGATACCCAAACAGCTCCATCGTCTCCTTTACCTCTTTCCGGTTTAAGTAAGCGAGCAATTCTTTCTCCCGGAACAAAAGCAGTGTCATACGTTGTTCTGTCTGGTAGAGTGTATGTACAGTAATGTCTGTATCGCGGAACAAACGCTCCACCTCCTCTGCATGGTCTCGTGCAACCGTCAGAAGATTGGAAAGTTTGATTCCTGTAAGAAGCGGGGCGCATTGAAGCGCCAGTTGAGTCTTTAATTCTTTTTTATCCATCTTCTCCACAATCTCTAACACTTCCCTGCTCATGGTCATCTCCTATATTATTAAGTTAAGTTAGCTTAGACTAACCTCGTTTCAAAAAAAGAAAGAGCTTCGAAAAGCTCATTTCCTTTTCTGATAGTTAGTCTATACTAACTTTGGTTATTTGTCAATAACTTTTTTCTGTTTTTTCACCGCTTATTGACTGCTTTTTATCAAAATGTTTACGGAACGCCACAATGCAGAGTACCGCAGCCAATGCCACCGCAATATAGTCCGTTACAGGCTGCGCCATCACCAGCATTTTCGGCGTATCAAACACCTGGTTAAAAAGGGCAAGCACCGGAAGATATACCAGTCCCTGTCGGCTGACAGAAAGCACCAGAGACGGAATCGCAGCCCCCATTGCCTGAATGGTGTTGACCAGCACAAATAAGATTCCCAGTACCGGACCGGAAATAATCAAAATCCGCGCAAACTCCATACCATACCCGTAAGCGTCCGCATCCTCCAAAAAGGCGTTTACCATAGGACCTGCCCCTGCATAACAGATGACCGTCATCACTGCGCTTAACGCCACCGCCAGACAGAGGGAAAATTTCAGCACTCCCACAAAACGTTTCCGGTTCCTTGCACCAAAACAATATCCCAGCAGGGGCTGTATTCCCGTTCCCACGCCGATTAACAGCATGACCACAATCATATTTACCTTCATGGCAACTCCAAGACCCGCCACTGCCATGTCGCCATGGTGCGCCATCAGGTTATTTACCACGATGTTAGAAACGCTCATCAGGATATTGTTTAAGGACGCCGGTATTCCGATGCCAAGAACCCCTGCTGCAATTCCTCCTGCCGCCATATAATGTTTCGGATGAATCGACAGCATGGACTTTCCCGAAACAAAGTGGAAAATATAAAAGGCTGCCGCCACAATATTTCCAATGACCGTCGCCACCGCAGCTCCCGCCACGTTCCAGCCAAAGCCCAAAATCATAATGGGGTCTAAAATAATATTGGTGATATTTCCCAGTATCATACCCATCATGGCTTTATTCGCCTTGCCCTCAGCACGGATAATATTACTGAAGCTGTTGCCTACAATTAAAAACGGCACACCCACCGAAATAATCAGCAGATACTGTTTCACATATTCCACGGTATCAGCACTAGAGCCCACCACCTTGCAGAGCGGCTCAATTGCCACCCAGATAAAAAGCATTCCGATAATTCCCACCGCAATGCCTGTCCAGAAACAGAAGGCGGAAGCGTTTTTCGCCCTTTCGTTTTTGCCCTCTCCTAACATTCTTGATATCAGGGAGGTGCCTCCTACTCCGAATAAGATTCCGATTGCCATAAAAATCAGAAATGCCGGAGTTGCCAGGGAAACCGCAGCCACCATGTAAGCGTCCTTCGTCTGCCCGATAAAAAAGGTATCGGCAAGATTATAGACAAGCACCATTATCATACTGATGACAGAAGGGACAATATTGTAAAATACCGCCTTTGGAATGGGGGCGTCCCGAAATATCTCTGTCGTCTTATCCATCTGTTGTTTCATAAACCGTATCTCCTCTCTTCCGTTTCTCATATTCTGTACTTTTTTACAGATTCACAGGACAGATTTTCCCATTTGTGGGGAACCTCTGCCTGTATGTATACACAATATGCTATTATTACGGAATTTTAAGGAGAAGTCAATACTATTATGATTCTAACATGGCGTTCATGACCTCCATTTTTTCCTCCGCCTCGTAAATTAACCTGCTGCACTCCTTTAATTCATCGGAAAAATCCGTATCTCCCGCCTGGTACAGGGACTTGTATTTGATATCGTGCTCCAAGCTCGCCCACAAATCCATGGCAAGGGTACGTATCTGCAGCTCCACCGGAACCATCTGCTTTTTGTTCATAAAATAGACCGGGACACGAACCACCATATGGAGACTGCGGTAACCGTTCTTTTTCGGTTCCTGTATGTAGTCCTTGATTTCCATAATGTAAATATCGTCCTGCGCCATAATACGGTCCCGGATAAGATAGACATCCTTTATATAGGAACAGACCACCCGGATTCCCGCAATATCGTAAATATTGTTGCAGGCTGCCCCCAAAGTCAGGTCCAAGTCCTTTTTCTGGAGCTTCCCTAAAATGCTCTTTGCCGATTTCAGGCGGGTGTCAATGTGATGAATGGGACACCGCAATTTCCGGTACTGAAACTCGTCCTCAATGATTTCTAACCTCGCCGTAGTGGCGCACAGCGCCGCATTGTACATTCTCAAGATTGGGTCAATGGTCTGGGAAAACTCGTCCGTCATGTCCGCAATCCGCTCCATATTGTCATTCATAGGTCTGCGCAGGGGCATCATCTCATACACCTGCATTGCCTCTGATTCCTGTACCTCTACGATAACCTGTTCCTCCACAACTACCTGCTCCCCCTTTTTCTTTTCTCTTGTATTTTTCTGTCTCATAAATATTAAAAACCCCATTTCTGAATTTCGTTTCCGCATATAGTATAACAGACAATCCTTAATCTCCTATTAATCCGCTATAAAATATTTCTTAAATCGCAACTTCTCCAGAAATGAGGTTTTCCTTTTTATAATTCGATACCGCAGCCCTTCATCAGCTCTCTTGCGGAATCTAATGAGTCAATGCCATGGAGGTTTTTAATGGGCGCAAACTCCCTTTCCCGCTCCACCTCATAGGGGAGGCAGTCCTCCATCATGTGCACCATGTCCAGCACTAAAGTTTCAAATTTATATCCGTTAGGCTGTTCCGGTTTCACAAAATTTCCCTCCGTATCCATGTAAGGGATTTTTTTCTCCACCACGTGAATCGGCATTTGGGCGTCTGCAATCTGCTCTAGTTTTTTCTCTGAAAAGAGGTAATTTAAAATGACGCCGAAGCCG
>JAGAIK010000341.1 GCA_017626625.1 Roseburia sp. | reverse complement strand
TTGAAAATATCATCCGCCGGGGGATATATCACCGCCCTGCTGTACTCCTCTTTCACAAATTCAAATAATTCTCTGTAATATGGTTTCCGAAATTCTCCCTGAAGCGCCGGAAGCCAGTCATTTGTAATCATTGGCATAATTTCTGTTCTCCTTCCAGGCTGCTACAGCCTTACTGAGACTCCTCTCTCCCGTAAATACTGCTTCACCTCGCTAATTTCCAGTTCCTTGTAGTGAAACAGCGAAGCCGCTAAGGCTGCATCCGCTTTTCCTTCCGTCAGTGCGTCATAAAAATGCTCCTTCGTTCCCGCACCGCCGGAGGCAATCACCGGAATAGACACATTCTCCGCAATCTGACGGGTCAGCTCCACATCATAGCCTGCCTTGGTTCCGTCGCAGTCCATGCTGGTTAAAAGGATTTCGCCCGCACCAAGACGGTCCGCCTTCATCGCCCACTCAACAGCGTCAATGCCGACGTCCACCCTGCCGCCGTTTTTATAGATATTCCAGCCGGAGCCGTCCGCACGCCTCCTGGCATCAATGGCAACCACCACGCACTGGCTGCCGAATTTGTCCGCCGCCTCGCTGATTAACTCCGGGCGGTTGATAGCGGAGGAATTAATGGAAATCTTGTCCGCTCCCTCCCGGAGCAGAGCCTTAAAATCCTCCACGGTGCGGATGCCTCCCCCTACCGTAAAGGGGATAAATACCTTTTCCGCCACCCTGCGCACCATATCCACCACGGTATTTCTCTCATCCGAGGTTGCGGTGATATCCAAAAATACCAGTTCGTCCGCTCCCGCCTTATCATAAGCCGCAGCAATCTCCACCGGATCCCCGGCATCCCGCAGATTTACAAAATTCACGCCTTTTACCACCCGTCCGTTATTCACGTCCAGACAGGGAATGATTCTCTTGGTAAACATCTTCGTCCCTCCTCACACTATAATGCAGCAAAATTTCTCAATATCTGCAAGCCTACGGTACTGCTCTTTTCCGGATGGAACTGGCAGGCAAATATATTTCCCTGCTCCACCGAAGCATGGATATGAGCGCTGTATTCAGTGGTTGCTTTCACAATGCTTTCATCCGCCGCCTCCAAATAGTAAGAATGGACAAAGTATACATAGGGCTGCGACGGCAGTCCCGCAAACAGCCTGCCGTCATTCTGCAAATCCAGAGAGTTCCAGCCGATATGCGGAATTTTTAAACCTTCCTTATCGGGAATGCGCAGAATATGTCCCTTTAAAATACCGAGACCCTCCACTCCGCTGCTCTCCTCGCTGCCCTCAAAAAGCAACTGCAGCCCTAAGCATATGCCGAGAAACGGTGTATCCTTCTCTGCCACTTCCCGGATTACTTTATGTAACTCATATTTTTTCAACTGTGCCATGGCATCGCCAAAGGCTCCTACTCCAGGCAAAATCACCTTCTCCGCCTGCAAAATCTCTTTTGCGTCCCTGGTTACGGTACACTCCTGTCCCAGGGAAAGCAGCGCTTTTTCCACGCTTTTTAAATTTCCTGCATCATAGTCGATGATTGCTAGCATTCCTCTGCCACCTTTTCCAAGCCTGCTGTCTTTAAGATACCATAAATCTCCCTCGAATACTCGCTCCGGTCCTCGATGCCGTACAATGCCAAAGCTTCTTCCTCTCCAATGCCAAAGCCCGCTAACGCTGCCACCGCCTGGTTTCTCACGCTCTCCACATTTCCGGAACAGCCATAGCTTTCTGCGTCCCCGCGGTACTGCTCACATCTTCCCACCGTACGCACCAGAGCGTCTAACGCCATATCGTAGAATTCTCCCGCCATCAGGCTCTCGTAAGCGCTGTACTCGCCTGAAACCAGCGCCATAATACGGTATTTTTCGTAAGTTTCCAAATCCGTCTCCTTGATGTCCATACCGGAAACCTGCTGATAGGCAAGCTCATAATTTCCTTCATTGTAAGCGCTCTCCGCCTCCGCAAAACTGTTAGAGTAACCCAGCAGATTAGTGGCAACCAGCACCAACGCCAGAAAAGAACCCGCCATAATAAAAATCAGAACAACCGGAACCTTCGGCAGCGGCGGTGTACGGTCCGGCTCCTTGGGCGGGTTTTC
>JAGAIK010000340.1 GCA_017626625.1 Roseburia sp. | reverse complement strand
GTGGAGGCGGTTATGAAAGGGATAGAGCAGAGGAAGAAGAGGTTACAAAATGAAGGACAGTAAGGACAGAAAATATATTAAAATCAGAGGCGCAAACGAACATAACTTAAAAAACATTGATGTGGACATTCCAAGAGATTCCTTTGTGGTTCTCACGGGGCTTTCCGGTTCGGGAAAATCTTCGCTGGCATTTGACACCATTTATGCAGAGGGGCAGAGACGTTATATGGAGTCCCTTTCCTCCTATGCGAGGCAGTTTTTAGGGCAGATGGAAAAACCGAATGTGGAGAAAATTGAGGGGCTTTCCCCGGCGATTTCCGTTGACCAGAAATCCACCAATCGGAATCCCCGTTCTACGGTGGGAACGGTGACGGAAATCTATGATTACTTTCGTCTGCTCTATGCGAGAGTGGGGATTCCCCACTGCCCGAAGTGCGGAAAAGAGATAAAAAAACAGAGCGTAGACCAGATGGTAGACCAGATTATGGCACTGCCGGAGCGCACCAAAATCCAGTTGTTGGCTCCGGTGGTAAGGGGCAGGAAGGGAGAGCACCTGAAGCTTTTTGAGCAGGCAAAGCGCAGCGGTTATGTCCGCGTCATCGTGGACGGCAACATGTATGAGCTGACGGAAGAGATAAAGTTAGAGAAGAATAAAAAACACAATATCGAGATTGTGGTAGACCGTCTGATGGTAAAAGAAGGCATCGAAAAGCGTTTGACGGATTCCATTGAAAATGTGTTGGAACTTGCGGATGGAAAGATGACGTTAGATATCATTGACGGGGAGAAGATACAGTTTTCCGACAGCTTTTCCTGCCCGGACTGCGGTATCAGCATAGAAGAAATCGAGCCCAGAAGCTTCTCCTTTAACAATCCCTTCGGCGCCTGTCCCACCTGCTTTGGGCTGGGCTATAAGATGGAGTTTGATATTGATTTGATGATACCGGATAAAAGACTTTCCATTGCGGAGGGAGCAATCCAGGTGATTGGATGGCAGTCCTGCACAGACCCCTCCAGCTTTACCTATGCAGTGTTAAAGGCGCTGACGGAGGAATACCATTTTTCTTTGGAGACGCCTTTTGAGGATTATCCGGAGGACATAAAAAAGATTTTGATTCATGGTACAGATGGAAAAGAGGTAAAGGTTCACTATAAAGGAATGCGGGGCGAGGGAGTTTATGACGTTGCCTTTGACGGACTGATTCGAAATGTGCAGCGGAAATACCGTGAGACTTCCTCGGAAACCATGAAACAGGAATACGAGCAGTTTATGCGGATAACCCCCTGTGAGGAATGCCATGGACAGCGTTTGAAAAAGACTTCCTTAGCGGTGACGGTGGCGGATAAAAATATTTATGAAATCACCTCCATGTCCGTGAAAAAATTAGGTAGCTTTTTGCAGGAGATGGAACTGAGCCGCCAGCAGCATTTGATTGGAGACCAGATTTTAAAGGAAATCCGTGCCCGTGTAGGTTTCCTAAATGAGGTGGGCTTAGATTACCTGTCCTTATCCCGTGCAACGGGAACGCTCTCCGGCGGTGAGGCGCAGCGTATCCGTCTTGCCACCCAGATTGGTTCGGGACTGGTGGGGGTTGCCTATATTTTAGACGAGCCCTCTATCGGTCTGCACCAGAGGGATAATGACAAGCTGTTAGGGGCACTGAAAAACCTGAAGGATTT
>JAGAIK010000339.1 GCA_017626625.1 Roseburia sp. | reverse complement strand
GGCTCACCGGTAAAAGCCTATATCCGCTGGTGCGAAAACACCAGACCTCTTCAGGTCAACAGCCCCGTCACCTGTCCCCATCTGCTGGGTATTTTCCATGAGGGTCTGATTTCCTCCTATCCGGTGTTGGAGGGTATTTCAAAAGACAGCAAAATTATTTTAAATACCCCCTCTAAAGTAAAAGAAGCGGCAGAAAAATACGGTATTTCCACCGGAACCCTGTACTGCCTGGACGCTCTCTCCATTGCCATGGAATGCAAATCCCGTATCAACATGGTAATGCTGGGCGCCCTTGTCAAAGCCTCCGGCTTTATTCCTCTGGAAATGGCAGAAGAGCTCTGCAAGGATACCATCGGAAAAAAATATCCCAACCTCATTGAAGCCAATTTGACCGGCGTACGGCTGGGATATGAAAGAACCACCTGCTTAGAGCTTACTTCCCCGACGATGAAAGACACATCCGAAACCGTGTCACAAAACACCCGTCCGGCTAAAGCAGACACTCTGCCACAAAGCAACCGCCCGACACGGACAGACAACACAGGTGCCCCGCCGCAAAACACCCGTCCGGCTAAAGCAGGCAACGCAGGTACTAAAGCAAACAGCAGCATGACGGACAAGACGGCGTTCCGCAACGATTTCGGCAAAGAGCAGTACGTCTGGGGCTACCGCAACGCCCCCATCGGCGGAATCAATGACCGTATCGGAAGTACCGTTTCAAACGACCTCTCCCCCTCAAGGGAAGGCTATATTCCCATTTTTCTCCCGGAAAAATGTATCAACTGCGGTCTGTGTGATTCCACCTGTCCGGATTTGGTATTCCAGTTCCTTCCGGGCATTTACAAGGAAAAAGAGGCTATGGTAAACAACGGCTTAGACTACGCCCACTGCAAGGGCTGTCTCCGCTGCGTGGACGTCTGCCCCACCGGAGCATTGGTCAGCGCCTTAGAGCGGGATTACCCCGAAAAGCCCCATGAAAAACAGAACCGTGACCTGCTGCCGGAGGATATCGCCTACCAGGAATCCGGGGCAAACTCCTGGATTACCAGTGATTCTTATCTCACGGAAAAACGAGTGGACGGAGGTGTTTTATAATGAAAGAAAATCAGACAACCGCTAATCAGCCCAAGACAGCCGGGAACACCGGGGCTCCCCAGGCAGCCGGAAAATCCGCCATACAGCCGGTGGCGCAAAAAGTACTTTACGACAGTGGAAATGAGCTTGCCGCCTATGCCGCAAAGCAGATTAATTACCATGTCATGGGCTACTATCCCATCACCCCCTCCACCCAGATTGCGGAAAACCTTGACCTTATGGGGGCGGAAGGGCTTCATCAGGTCAAATTGATTGCCGCAGAGGGAGAGCACAGCGCAGCAGGTATCTGCTACGGAGCCTCCGCAGGCGGCGGCAGGGTCTTTAACGCCACCAGCGCCAACGGTCTGCTATACGCCTTAGAGCAGTTCCCGGTGCAATCCGGCACCAGAATGCCTATGGTCATGAACGTGGCATGCCGCACCGTTTCCGGCCCTCTGTGTATCAAGGGCGACCACAGCGATGTGATGTATCTGCTCAACACCGGGTGGATTATCCTGTTTGCGGATTCCCCCCAGATGGTCTACGACTTTAACCTGCTCGCCTTAAAGCTGGCGGAAAAAGTCAGCCTTCCGGTGGCAGTGGCATTTGACGGCTTCTTTACCAGCCATCAGAAGCAGAAATGTTTTGTGTTCAGCGACGATAAGACGGTGCAGGACTATGTCGGTCCGAAGCTCACCAGGGACAACCCCGAAATTTCCGCCTTTGCCAGAGAGAACACCACCGGGGAAAACTGCTTTTACAGTGTCTTAGACTTAGAACACCCCATTTCTGTGGGTTCCTATATGAATGAGCCGGACATCATCAACAACCGCTACCAGCTTTCCCTCGCCATGGAAGAAGCCTACCGTAAGCTGCCCTCCATGTTTGAAGAATTTTTCCTGCTCTCCGGCAGAAAACTGGATTTTGTCACCGGATATCGACACGAAGATGCGGATATTCTGCTCTTTATCCTTGGCTCCTCCTACCATACCGCCATGGTGGCGGTGGACAGGCTGCGGGATCAGGGGGTTGCTGCGGGAGTTGTCACCCTCCATGTGCTGCGTCCCTTCCCCGCCGAAGAGCTGCGCCGTTTCTGCGGCAATGCAAAAATCATTATCGCCGCAGACCGCCAGGACAGCTACGGCGCCGGAGGCGGAAACATGTCCTTAGAGTTAAAAGCGGCTTTGCAGGATTTACCGGAGACGGAACACCATATCAAAGTGATTTCAAGGATTTATGGGCTTGGCGGAAAGGATTTCTACGTGGAGGACGCTCTTGCCCTCTTTGAAGAAGCGATTTCCGGTAACACAAAGGCTTTTGACTATTACGGAGTGACACCGGGCACGGAGGAAAACGATTCCTGCCACGCAAAACAGCCGAAATATTTTGCCCCGCTGACAGAAAAAGACACGGTACTCAATATTACGACCTGCTCTTATGACCCGGAGCAAGGAAAAATGGTGGTGAAGGGGGGACTTTTAAAGGACGCCACCGCCATGCCGAAGCGTCTTGCCCCCGGACACGGCGCCTGCCCCGGCTGCGGTATTCCCGTGAATTTAAACCTGCTTTTGATGGGAATTGAGGGAAATGTGGTTCTGCTGTTCCAGACCGGATGCGGCATGGTAGTCACCACCGCCTACCCCAAAACCGCTTTCCGTGTGCCCTATCTCCACAACCTGTTCCAAAACGGCGCCGCCACCTTAAGCGGTCTTGTGGAGGTCTTTCATGAGAGACAGCGCCGGGGAGAATATCCGGAGGGGGACATTACCTTTATCATGGTCAGCGGAGACGGCGGTATGGATATCGGTATGGGTTCCGCCATCGGTACCGCCTTAAGAAACCACCGCCTGATTTTATTTGAATACGACAACGGCGGATATATGAACACCGGATACCAGCTTTCCTATTCCACCCCCATGGGTGCCAAAAGCTCCACCTCCCATTTAGGCAGCGCCCAGTACGGAAAAACCTTTTTCCACAAAGATATGCCGGAAATCATGGCTGCAACCCACCTTCCCTATGTGGCGACGGTGTCGGAAAGCAACCCCGGAGACTTTATCCGGAAAGCAGCCAAAGCAGCGGCTTACGCAAAGGAGTTTGGAACTGCTTATGTGAAAGCCATTTCCGCCTGCCCGCTGAACTGGGGAGACAACCCGAAAACAGAACGCAAGGTGATTTCCGCTGCCGTAGACTGCTGCTATTTTCCGCTTTACGAAGTGGAACGGGGCATTACAACCCTCACTTATGACCCGGAGAAAAATCACAAGAAAATCCCGGTGGCAGAGTGGCTTGGCATGATGGGCAGGACAAAGCACCTTGCCAAAGCGGAATATGCTTCTATTGCAGAAGAAATTCAGACAGAGGTGGACCGCCGTTTTGCCCGTTTAAAAGCAAAGGCAGAACACCCGCTGCTGTAGCTATGGTTGGCGTTTTGCCCGTTTAAAAGCAAAGGCAGAACACCCGCTGCTGTAGCTATGGCTGCGTTTTTGCAGGATGACATATTTATCTGCAATTACAGCCACATTTATTGCTTCACCCCATTGAAACAGAATATATTGGAAAAGAAAGGAAAAGTTTATGTCTGTAGATTTTAAGAACAGCGTCACCCGTGAAAATCTAATGCGTGCTTTCGCCGGAGAAAGCCAGGCGAGAAACCGCTACACCATTGCCGCAAGTCAGGCGGAAAAACAGGATTTGCATGTAATCTATGCTGTATTCCATTTCACCGCGGAGGAGGAGCGGAAACATGCGGAAGTATTTTATAACCATTTAAGCGAGCTTGGCGGCACCAGCATCCAGATTGACGGCTCATACCCCGTTGACATCAGCCAGGACGTGGCGAAACTGCTGCGGTTCGCCCAGCATAACGAATACGAAGAGCATGACGATGTTTACCTGCATTTTGCGGAAAAAGCAAGGGAGGAAGGCTTTCCAAAAGTTGCCGCTTCCTTCCAGATGATTGCCCAGATTGAGAAAACCCATGGGGACCGCTTCGGTCTGTTTGCAGAGCTTTTAGAGCAGGGCAAGCTTTTTGTGTCCGACGTGGAGACTGCCTGGATGTGCTTAGAGTGCGGTCATATATACCGGGGTAAAGAGGTTCCCGACGAATGC
>JAGAIK010000338.1 GCA_017626625.1 Roseburia sp. | reverse complement strand
TCCCTCTTTTTATCAGCGCCTCCTCCTCTGCTCCACCCCCATTTTCCTCAAAAACAGGCGTTCCCGTCTGTCGGAACATCTCCGCAATCGCAGCCTTCGCCACAACAGCATAATCCGGAGCATGGGAATATTTTTCCCCTAACACTTCACTCATATATTTAAAATCCGGCAGATAAATATCCACAATCCCCTCTAATTTTTTCAAAGTATCCACATTTTCATAACTACTGGTATTATAAACCACCGGAAGCTTCATCCCCTGCCCCCTCGCCCTCTCTAACGCCTCCACAATCTGCGGCACAAAATGCCCCGGCGTCACCAGATTAATATTATTCGCCCCCTGCTCCATCAGCTCCAAAAAAATCTCCGCCAACCGTCCCACAGAAATCTCCTTCCCCACAGTCCCATTCGCAATTTCCCTGTTCTGACAGTACACACAGTGAAGCGCACACCCGGAAAAAAACACCGCCCCCGAACCATTTTTCCCCGAAATACAAGGCTCCTCCCAATAATGAAGCGCCGCCCTCGCCACCTTTAACCCTTCCGTCTGTCCACAAACTCCCCTCTCCCCATTTTTCCTGTCCACCGCACACTCTCTCGGACATAATCTACATCTATTTTCCTTCATAATCCATTCTTCCATCCTAAAATGATTCGACTTTTTAAATAATTCAGCCTTGCTAATCTCATCTTTTTTGGTTATTATATTGTGAGAATTTTATTTGTGCAGACACTACACTGCACAACCCCAATCATTTTTTAATTATAATTGCTACTGTCCGCAAGGGCAAGCCGTATTCAAAAATTCACACAAAAGGAGTTTATCATGAGTCTGAAAAACTGTATGGTTGCACAGTCCGGCGGCCCCACCGCTGCCATCAACGCAAGCCTCGCCGGAGTCATTGACGGCGTAATGAAATCAGAAAAATACGACACCATTTACGGTTCCTTAAACGGCATCACCGGAATTTTAAACAACGATTTAATGAATCTGTCCGCCCTGATGGAAAAGGACGCCGAATATTTGCACCGCCTTACGGTAACACCTGCCATGTTTTTAGGTTCCTGCCGCTACAAACTGCCCAACTATTTAGACGACGATTCTTCCTACGTCTATATTTTCAAGCAGTTTGCCGACTACGACATCGACGCCTTTTTCTATATCGGCGGTAACGATTCCATGGACACGGTATTAAAGCTGTCCGAATACGGAAAACGAATCGGCAGCCCCGTCCGCATCATCGGCATCCCAAAGACCATCGACAACGACCTCTGCGAGACAGACCACACGCCGGGCTTTGGTTCCGCCGCAAAATATATCGCAAGCTCACTGCTTGAGATTTCCCACGATACCTTTATCTACGCCGTAAAAAGCGTTACCATCGTAGAAATTATGGGACGTGACGCCGGATGGCTGACTGCCGCCGCCGCCCTTGCGCGAAATGAATACAACAAGGCTCCCCACCTTATCTATCTGCCGGAGGTTCCCTTTGACAAGGAGGATTTCCTGCTGGATGTGAAACTTCTGCTGTTTGAGCAGAACAACGTCATCGTGGCGGTTTCCGAGGGTATCCGGGACGCTTCCGGCAACTATATCAGCGCTTCGGAGCAGTCCGTGGACACCTTCGGACACAGCCAGTTAAGCGGCGCCGGAAAGACCTTAGAATTTCTAGTGAAGGAAAAATTAGGCGTGAAAGTGCGCTCCGTGGAAGTCAACGTTTTGCAGCGCTGTGCTTCTCATTTAGCCTCCAAAACGGATTTAGACGAAGCCTTTGCCTTAGGAAAAAAGGCCGTAGCACTCTCCGAAGAAGGTGTCACAGCCTCCATGGTTACGATGAACCGTGTTTCTGACGAGCCTTATTCCATTGAATATGGTTATGCGGAAATCAAACATATTGCCAACGAAGCAAAATCCGTTCCGTTAGAATGGATTAGCGACGCCGGAAACGACATCAAACAGCCGCTGCTCGATTACCTTACCCCGCTGATTCAGGGGGAAGTGGACGTGACCTATCAAAACGGGCTTCCGGTTTATATGAATGTCAGTCATCTTGCAAAACATCAATAAATTTTCCGATTTCCACCCACGCTCTTTTAGATTCCGGCAGCATTTTTGCTGCCATCTGAAAGATGTGGAACATCCCCTCATAAATGCTTAAACGCACTTTAACTCCCTGTTCTCTGGCTTTCGCCGCCACACTCACCGAATCTGACAACAGCATTTCATAGGAGCCCACCTGTATCAGCATGGGCGGAAACTGCCTGAAATCTCCAAACAGCGGGGAAATATAGGCGTTTAGTGGGTCGTTGTCCCCGATATAATCTTTATTGTAAATCAGGCTGTCCCTGGTTTTTCCAAACAGGGGATCCCTCTCATAGTTGGTGTCATAGGACTCCCCGCTGGCGGTCAGATCCGTCCAGGGGGACATGGCAATAATCCCGCAGGGTAACTGCATTCCCTTATCCTTTAAATAATGGCATAACGCCATGGCAAGACCGCCTCCGGCGGAATCCCCCGCCACAATAATCTGCTCCGCAAACCAGCCGTCATCTAAGAGATAGCGATATGCGGCAAAGGCATCCTCTAATGCCGCGGGGTAAGGATTTTCCGGCGCCACCCGGTAATCTACCGTCAAAACGCTCATGCCCCGGCTCACCTCATTGTAAAGCCCCGCAAACATCCGGTAGGCATTGCGCATACCGCCCACATAACCGCCGCCGTGAAGCTGTAAAATGATTTTATCCCTGTTCGGTTTCTCTTTCGAGGTCAGAAGCTCCATCTGAAACTTCTCCAGTTCAATCACGGTCATCTCAAAACAGTCCGGACATTTCCAGGGCGGCTCCGCCGTGCCGATTTTTTTTCTCAGTTCTCCGTTTTTAATTTTCTTTCCAATCAGATGGTCGTTTGTGACACGGGCAATCAAATCCCGCATCACCCTGCCTCTGATGCTTGCTTCACTTTCTCCCATTTCTTTTCGTACTTCTCTCCTGCTCTTCTCAAATTACGGGAAGAATGCTGTCTTTGCATTCTTTGGTATCTTTTCCTGCTCTGCTCCGTCAGCGGATATGAAATCTTCTCTTTAACTCTACCCTCGCCCGGCGGTCTCCGATAATCAGCGTCCCTAAGAATAAAAACACCGAAAACCCGGCGGCAATCAAAGACAGCACCGGGTCCGTAATCACCTCCAGTGCGCAGAGAATCAGCGGTACTATGCTGCAGATAATCATAAATATCTGCCACATCATATAGCTCTGCCAGTTTCTCCGGTTGATAATCATGCAGACAATGATACCTGCATCAATCAGCATAATGCCGGAGGGCAGCACATAGTTCACCGACCAGCCCCGGTAGCCTACCACCCAGTCAATACCCACCAGCACCAGAATGGCTATCGCCGTAAGAATCACCGTCTTTCCCTTATAGCCGGATTTGCCCAGAATGGCAAACCGCAGCAGCAGATAGCCGTACAGCAGCACCAGACCTACAATCAGGCTCCACCAGACATCCGGATGCTGTTTCGCATTGATGGATAAAAACAGCGCCTCCAACATAATGGCACAAAACAGATAAATATTGCTGATTAAGGTCAGCTTCCGTGCCCGGATTCTCACATCCGGATACATATTTTCCACTTCTACGGTATGCTCTAACACGGAACCGCAGAGCGGGCAGCGTTCCGTTTCGTCTAAAACTTCTATGTTACAATTTCTGCATTTACTCATAATGAACCCCGTTACTCTCTATTTCTACCCTGATACCATCCGCCGCTATTTTCCGGAAAAAGCCCCTCTGGACGTCCGGCTCCACCAAATCGTAGCTGAAGCTGAATACCAGCGTGGTGTCGTAGGAACATATGGTTCCCTTCAGATGCTGTCCCTTAGACATGGCAAGGAACGCATGGAACAGCTCCACATAAGGGCGGTATTCCTCCGCCACGGAAATATTTCCGATATTCGTCACTGTAGCCGTGTTGGCAAGCGCCGAGGTGGTATAGACATACTTCATGGCGATATTTTTCAAAAACAGGGGAACCGCCCTTGCAATCAGCATCTTCTCGTTGGACACATTGTAAGAAAACAGCTTTTCGAGATGCTCCCTGTTAATCTGGCTTCTCAGGCTCTCCTGCACAATCCCAAGCACCTCCCGGAAGGTGTAGACCTCCTTTGTGGGGTGGAACTCCGCCGACACCATCACAAAGAAATTCTTGGTGGTGTTGGAATTAAAATAGGGTCTTAAATTTACCGGAACCGCCACCCGGATAGGCTTCTCTGAGGGCATTCCATGAAGGCACTCCGTGTAAACGCTCCAGATGTAAACGCCCACTAAATATTCATTAATGCTGACGCCGTACCCATGGCAGACCTCTTTTAATTCCGGTATCTGCATATAGCCGTGCATGACGCCGAACTCTCCCGGACGCAGCTTCTCCCCCTTGATAAGGTATGCCTTTCTGGTCTGGTACCCCTTTGCGGAACCTTTTTTATAGTTCTTTAAAAAACTGTCCTCCCGGTTTAAGGAGGTGTCCGTGCTTAAGGTATCCCCTAATTTTTCCTGTAATTCCTCATGGGCTAACCGCAGATACTGGTAGGTCAGCTCCTTTAAAAAATTAATGCCTCCCATACCGTCGGTGAGCACATGAAACACCTCTAAATTAATTCGGTATTTATAGTAAGTCACCCGGAACATATAGCTGCGGTTCTTATTCTGCCGGATGTAGCGGCAGGGAAAGGAGCTTTCCTCCCGGACCCGGGGCGCAGCCTTGCCGTTTTCCTCAAAATAATACCAGAACACTCCCTGGCGCAGCCGCAGATTAAAGCCGTCAAATTTCGGCAGCACCATATCTAACGCCTGCTGCAGCAGTTCTGGCTGTACCAGCTCCTTTAAGGTGACGCTGATACGGTAAACATTGCTCATGCTCTCTCCGGCAATGACGGGAAACAGGTGCGCCGTGTTGTCTAACCTGTCCCACCGGATATCCTTATATGCTTTTTTATTTGCAGCCTCCCCTGTCTCTTCCCGCAGGGGCTCTTCTGCCGTTTCATTTTCTTTCTTTTTCATAAATATTCTCTTTTACTCTTTCCTATGCTTGTTTCACCTATCTGATTATAAGATAATTTCAGAAAAAAAACAATCTATCCTATATCATACTCTTGATTTTTTTGTCCCGTAACACTAAAATAGGAAACGTGGTAT
>JAGAIK010000337.1 GCA_017626625.1 Roseburia sp. | reverse complement strand
TGTCTGCTACGGCATGGGCGGACAGTTGATTATCTTTCTGCCGGATTATGATTTGATTTGCGTTACGACCGCAGATACCCAGGGAATTGGCGGGGGAAATCAGTTGATTTATGACGCTCTGTATGACGAGATTTTGCCCTTCATACAGGGAAATCCACTGCCGGAGGATAAAAAAGGGCACTGTGCGCTCCAAACTACATTAGAAAATTTGCAGATTGCACCGCTTGCCGGGGAGACTACTTCTGCCATGATGGAGAAGGTGAATGACAGGGTCTTTCGGTTTGCGGATAATGATATGGGATTTTCGGATATGAGGGTTCATTTTTCTGACAGGAATGCTTCCGCTCCTGCTAATGGCAGGGCAAACGACCGCAGTAGGGGGACATTGGAGTTTACGCTGCGGGGAGAAAGGTGTGCTCTCTCCTTTGGATTGGGAGAGCTTGTGACTGGGGATTTTCCGGTTTATCACCAGAGGTATGCCGCCAGCGGGGTTTGGACTTCGGAGGATACGCTTTATTTGCGGTTTCATATTATTGATGAGTTTGTGGGAAGTGTTCATTTTGAGGTTTGCTTTGGGGATGGTGATGTGACGGTGTTTATGAAGAAGCAGGAGGAGAGTTTGTTTCAGGAATTTAATGGACATTTGTATGGGATGGTGGAAACGTAGGTTGTGGCGTATAAAAACGGCTGCCCCTCCCAAATTTGTTGCCCTATCCGCTGCTAAGAAAATCTAGGATTTATACATTTAAGTTTATGGCTCTTTGCGTGCCGTCTCAAAGGCGCCTTCCATGGCGCCGTTGAGACTAAAAATGCCATCCGGGCATTTTTACACTAGGTTATGAAGTATAAATCAAGATTTTCTAAGCAGCTACTAGAGGCACAAATTTGGGAGGGGCAGCCGTTTTTATACAATTTACGTTTTTCTAACCTCCCCAAGAAAAAGCTACTTAAATACAATTCATGCAAATAAGGAAAGCATAGAGCAATTCATATATGTATGCTATAATTTAAACAGATAAATTAACAAATATAAATTTGTAGAGGAGATTAGGGTATGGGATTATTTGATAAGTTCACGAAAAAAGAATGCAATATGTATACATTGGTTGAAAAATGGTTGGATAGCATTTTGGAACAAGCAATACCAGCAGATGTTGTTGCTTTGAACTTTAATTTATATGAAGATGGCTGCAATAATTGGTCAATCGAATTAGTTGGAACTGAAAACTTCAACTTAGATGATGGGGACTGGTGTTGTAACGAAATTTTTGATTTTGGAACAAGAGAAACGCCGCTCACTTGGAAAGCAGAAAAAGTATGGAGTGAAATTCTGGAGGAAATGATACAGGTTTTAAAAAAATATCTGGAACAAGGGCAACATTCCAACGTACTAAAAAAGTATCAAGGTATTGGTATCGGTTTTGTTGATGGAGATGTTGAAATACTGTTTGTTAAACAATGAAACTTCCCAAATCTTATGTTCAGACACCACCAAGGAATCGTAGACTTCTTTACCTTAAGCGGCATATTTTTGTCAACAAGCCAGGGAGCAGGTTAGAAAATCTTATGTTCAGGCTGCCAGGGAATGGGGGACTTCGTTACCTTGAGCGGGCATATTGCCGGAAGGGCAGCCCAGCGGTGTGGCTCTGGGAAGAGTTTAGAAGTTCTTAGTACCCTGTACAAAACTCAGCAACAAACCGACACGACGTCGGTTTGAGGCGCAATCGAGCCAGGGACGGCGAGTTTGCGCCGTTTGCGTCCCTTACCGGGAACCTAAATGCAGGGTACTTAGCACTTCTTAGCTCTGTACAGCGTCACACCGCTGGGCTGCCCTTCCGGCAATATGCCCACACCAACCCAAAAAGTCCCCCACTCCCTGGCAGCCTGAGCATTAGATTTTCTTACCTGCGGACCCCAACTTAATTGACAGGTCCTGCCTACTAACTACTAATTTTGCCCTCCACAGCTATGTTCGCCACAGTTGTGTGTTCCACAGGCATGGTTCTCACCATGCTCATGATGATTGCAAGTAGGGTTAGGATTAAACTCTAATTTCCCCTCTGCAAAAGCTTCCACTGCTTCATCAGCACTTCCAGATATTCCCGCATACAATTTGATTCCTGCTGCTGAAAGCGCCATCTGTGCACCTCCACCAATACCACCGCAAATGAGAACATCTGCCTTAAGTGCACTTAAAACACCCGCCAATGCTCCATGACCATTCCCATTGGTATCTACCACCTGTGAAGAAATTATCTTTCCGCCATCAATGTCATACACCTTAAATTGTTCCGTGTGTCCAAAATGCTGGAAAATCTCTCCGTTTTCGTAAGTTACTGCTACTCTCATTATGTTTTCTCCTTTTGGTTTTTGATATTGCTGATAATAGTATT
>JAGAIK010000336.1 GCA_017626625.1 Roseburia sp. | reverse complement strand
TCATTTTCATAATAGATAATGTCCGGGTTTTCAATCTCCCCACCCAGGAAGCTAATCATTTCCTCGGTAAATTCCTCCGGTATCACCAGCGCCGCATAATAGGAATTATCATAAACTCCGTTTACCGCCTCATCCACCGTATCGGTAAATACCCAGCCGATGGTATCGTTGGATTTTAAGGTGTCCACCACGGTCGCACCGATATTGACGGAAAGCCCCGCCACCTCGGCGCCCTGGTCTGCGGAGACCACTGCCACTTTTAAATTTGAGGTTGCGGAGGGTCCGTAAGGGTCCCAGTTCGAAAAAATATTAAACCAGGCATACAGGGAGGGAATAATGCTGAGTCCCATAATCACCACCACTGCCACCACATTTTTTAAAATCCGTTTTGCGTCGGAGATAAAAATTTTAAATATATTACGCATTTTCTTTTTCCTCCGCCTCTTTGTCTGCTTCCTTTTCCGCATTCAGCGTATCATCAATTTTACGTATCACGCTCTTAAAATTCTCCTCCATACCGTCTAACTCCTGCCCCAGCAGCGCCTCCGGTTCCCGTTCTTCATTGGTGATTTCGCTTAATTTTTCCTGTAAATTATAATCCGAATATTCCACCAGAATCAGATATACGGCAATTCCGAACAGGGAAGCAATCCACAGAATCAGAAACACCACCTTGTTGCTCTCTGTCCAGAACAACAGAAACAGGAAAATCAGCGGGATAATCCAGATACACTTCAAGCCGATTCTGATTTTTTTCTGGTTGCTCTCGTGCATTTTCTGCTCGTAAAGCACCAGCTTTTCATACATTTCTTCGTATCTATTTTTTCCTTCCATATCTGTCCTCCGAACAAACTACATCATCTTGGTATCTTCCATTCTTTCTTCCATGAAATGGCTGATTTTAATAAACGGAAGCCTTATCACCAGTCCAATCAGCAGTCCCACCGCCGCAAATATCAGCAGTTCCATCAAATTCTTTACATAGAAATCGCCGTACATTCCGCCGATGGTCTCACGCATGGCGTTGATGGCATAGGGGAACGGAAAGAAAATATAAATATTGCGGTAAATCTCCGGCAAAAGCTCAATGGGGAAGGTTCCCCCGGAGCCTGCAATCTGAATTACCATAATCACCACCGCCAATGCCTTTCCGATGTCCCCGAAGGCAAGGGCAAGGGAGTAAATAAACACCGTAAAGGTAAAGCTTGCCAGCGAAGCTACCAGCCAGAACAGTCCCGGATGAAGCACCTGACATCCCAGCAGATAAATATCCCCCAGCACAATAATGGCAGCCTGAATCTGTCCCATCACAAAAAACAGCAGGTATCTGCCGAAATACAGATGATAGGATTTTACATGCTCTAGTCCCTTCGGCTCTGCTTTTACCTTAATCAATGCCACTAACACCGTTCCTCCTACCCAGATGGCAAGAATCGAATAGAAAGGCGTCATGGCGGAACCATAGTTTTCAATGGGATATACCGCCTCTGTAGTCACCTTCACAGGCTCCGAGAAAAACTCGCCGTAAGCCTCCGGGTCCCCTTTTAAAAAGGTGAGCAGCGCCATAACCTTCTCGTCCTCACTGACCGAATCCAACTTTTCCAACAGCTCCGTCAGTTTTCCGCTGACCTCCGTCAGCACAGTCTGTACCTGCTCTAAGCTGTCGCTGGTTTCCGTAACCGTCATTTCAATGCCGGAAAATACCGTGCCCACATTTCCCATGGTATTATTCAGATTGGAAAGCAGAGTAGAAACATTATCTAACATCTGTTCCATGCTGTCGATAACGCTCGTCATCTGCGGTACTAAACTGTTCACATAAACCTGCTCGATATTTGCCACTGACTCGCTGCACATGGAGAGCAACTGAGTCATATTCCCAATGGAGCTGTTCACCGTATCCGCCACCTGGCTGCCGGAAACATCTATTCCCGCTGACACCTGGCTGCCGGATCCTGCAAGGGTCTGGTTAATGCTGTTGATGGCAGTCTGGATATCAGAAGCTCCCCCGTTCATGGAATCGATGGTACTTAAAATATCATTGAGTACCTTCTGCTCCTCCTCGGAAAGGCTGCCCCCTAACAGCATGTTTTTTAAGTGGCTCTGCAAATCTGCCAGTTGTCCCTGAAGCGCCGCAGTATCCACCGCCGTCTGCCCTAAGCTGTCCGCCGTTTTCTGGGCGTCCTCCGCTAAGTTGGTTCCACTGATGTCCCGGTTAATCTGGTCGATGGAATTTTTTATCTGCTCCATGGTCTGCTGCACATTCTCGCTGAAAGAAGCCAGTGTGGTCTGGGTCTCCGTCAGGCTGTTTTTCGTATCGGAAAAATTTTTCGCTCCGTTTTCGATATCCTTGCTCAAGCCCGGAATACTGCCCTTCGCCTCCGCAACAGACTGGCTCAGCGCCTCAGTGCCTGCGATAAAGGTATCAATCATCTGGTTATAGGAAATGAGGTTTTCGTTGAGATTTTCGAGTTTTTCCTGAAAGGCGGCAAACTTATCCCCGTTCTCCATCTCCTCCGAAAGGCTGTTCGTCTCCGCAAAAATGCTGCTTGCCACCACCTCAATAAAGGTTTCGTTGATACTCTGCTTTAAGGTGGAAACCGCCGTGTCCGTAATCTTTATGGCGATGGCATTTTTCTTTTCATTTTCATAATAGGTGATGGAAGGGCTTTTAAAATCCTCCTTGAAAAAATTGTACATACTGTATGTAAAATCTTCGGAAATCACAACGGCAGCATAATATTCCCCACTGTATACCCCGTCAACCGCCGCCTGCTTGTCATCTAAAAACACCCAGCCGATGGCGGTGTTTTCCTTTAGCTGCTCTAACACCTGCTCTCCCATATTTTCCGTAGTGCCGTCCTGCATGGTATAGCCTTTATCCTCCGATACGGCGGCAATCTTAATATTTGATGTATTCGCATAGGGGTCCCAGTTGGCATAAATGTTAAACCAAGCATACAGAGACGGTATGATACAAAGACCGATGGCTATAATCAGCGCAAGGGGATTTTTGATTAACCGTTTTACATCACCCGTAAAAATACTCCATATATTTTTCATCCTCAGTTGCTCCTTGTTTTCATAAAAAATTCACACAAATATCTTTTATTATACCTCACTTTTATCTGAATGAAAACAGACAATCTCAGGGACTTGTATAACGCTTTTTTATACTGCCAATCCGAAGCTGTCCCCCTGCCTGTCTCTCAAGCTGCATGGTAAAATAATGCTCCCCGTATCCGGTATAATCCGTGTAAAATACCACCTCATACCCTTCGTCATGCTCTGCGATACGCTCCACCTTCACCGCTGCAGGATACTGATACAGACCTCTTGCCAGATTCCCGTCGTATTTGTTTCCGCTTCTGTCTTTAAATGACGTTTCACTGATTTTCATAAAAACATCCCAATCCCTGTTATACTCATACAATGCTGTTTTATCCGGCGTTTCATATCTTGTGTCATCAAATACGCCCTCTGCCGGGCATCCGGTCAGCGCCTCATAGGCTTCTCTCACATGGGAACCTTTTATTATGATTTTAGAAGCCGGGAAACCGATAATCACATCCGATAGTCCCTCCAAATCTTCTTCGTAAATGATGTTGGAATCCTGTAAATCTGCCTCTCCTGCCTTTCCGCAATAAATTTCCGGAGCGCAGTTCATCGCAAGATACCAGAAGAAATCCTCTGCCAGGGCATTGGCATTTTCCCCATAAATAAATTCCAAATGCTCCTCCGAATCCGGTTCAATGGTCTGCACATGCAAAAACATCTGCTCCACCCAGCTTCTTATCCCTTCCGTTTCCTCTTCGGAAAGTGCCCCGTCAAGTTCTGACAGGCTGCCCTCCGCTTCAAAGTCAACGCCGTCAAGCATCCTACGGTACTCTGCGATTTTTTCCGGAGACTGTTTCTTAGTTTGGTCAAATGCCATCTCTGCCGTTCTCTGCTCGGTGCCCGTTGCCGGGACTTCTAACTCTGTGTAACCGTAAAGGGGGCAAAAGCCCTGTCTGTCTGTGCCATACAGCCGCCCGAAATCTTCATCCCGGAAGAAAATATATGCTGCGTTAGACATAAAATCCGCTCCGTAAACATCAAGATAATACCACTCTCCCTCCAGTTTCACAAGATTTAACCCATAACCGGACGCCTCATTTCCGGAAACTACCGGAAGCACTTCTATCCCTGCCCCATGGAGCAGCCCAGTAAGTGCCTGGCTGTACGCCATACTATCCCCATATCCAAACAGAATCGGACCGTAACCGTTTGCGCAAAGATAGATTAAGGTCTCATCCTCCAGCGCAAGAATCTCCTGTCCCTGCAGGGGCGTAGTGTGGTCTGTCAGATACTGCGCCAGATACAAAATCTTTTCTCCCTCGTCAAGGTCTTTTGGCATTTCCTCCACTATCCGTGCCATGCTCTCCTGGTAAGACATATCGTATTGGTCTATGTCCACCGTAAAGGAATCCGATAATCCCTGGATAGAAAAATAAGTTTCCTGCTTTTTTACAAAAACATTGTTCTCCGTACCGCCATACATATCATAGGTGTAGGGACGAAGCGGATATTCAAAGACTGCGCTCCGATAATATTTCTCCAATTCTTCAAATTCCTGCCGCGACATGGTATCTTCAAAATAAACCGGAAAAAGGGAATCCTCCCCCTGTTCCTCTAACCAGACCTGTGCTAATTTCTCGCTGTACATTAAGGTCAGAACTTCCTTCTCATGGGCGTTTAAGTCCTCAAAGCCAAAAATTTGCGCCGCTTTTTCCTTGTCCTCTTCCGTGATTTTGACCGGGGAAATATCTGTAACCACAAGGCTGTACGGCAGATAAGTCACAGAAAAGGTATAACTGTCTGTCAAATCCAGTTTCTGATAAAGGCTTTCCGGACAGCGCAGGCATTTTCTTTTTCCGTCATGGGCTCCATAATAATTCAGATAAGTAATTCCCAAAACAGGCTCGATTTTCGTATCACCCTCTATATTATAAGGCTCGTCCGCAACAGAAAACACCCCCGGCTCCGGGGAAAGCTCCCCGGCAGAGTAGAGCTGATAATCATTGATATATCCCGCCAAATCCCTGTTGTCACCTGTACTTCTCACTGCGCTGTTTGTCATATTCAATACGGCAATAATCATAACGAGATACACGATGTGCATACCGATTCTGTGCTTCAGACGCTCCTCCACCCGCCAGAACCCGGCTTCATCCTTAATGAATGTTTTCAACAGGACAGGCTCTAAAAATATCTGATAGAAATACCATAAAAATGCCACTGCAACAACGAGGAAGCCAAGCACAGGTTTGTAAAGATACCCGGAAAATTCCTCTATAAAAACCGCTTCCGCCGCATTCATCTCTCCAAACAACAGCTTTCCGGCTGCCGCTTTAATACCAAATGCTTCAAAAATCCCCAATGCAAGGGTCACCATCACCTGTGCTAAAAGCAGCCACTTACGCGCCCTGATAAATCCTATGATGTCAGAAAGAACATAAACGGGAAAAGAACTTAAAATTTCTCCTCTGTGTGATTTTGAAAAATGATAATCCATTGCTCCCCCTCCTTACGAATAAATAGCCACAACTGCCCGGGTATTCGGCAGATATTCAATATAGAGGGCTTTATTCTTCCACAACTGCGAATCATCGTCCCTGACGCCGAACCACTGGTACTGCCAGGTGCTAAGAGGCAGGCTTTCCTCATCGCTAATCCAGATACGGTAAGCATCTCTCCTTATCACCCACAAAACCCGGGACGAGGTTTTCTCAATCCAGGGCTTTGTCTGATATTCGGGGTGGAACTCTGCGATTCCCTGGCTCCGTTCTCTGATTTCGTCCTCAAATTCCGCCTCCACAAAAGGTTTCATCTCATAATCGCTGTTGGTATAATTCAGGTAATTGCGCTCCTGTGCAGAGAACACCCGCACCTCCGCCGTATTGTTTTTCACATAGGCATAATCCCGGACTAACGGCTCTACGTCCGCTGCTATGTAGCCGATAAGAATGAGAAAGGTTCCGGCATAGGCGGTCAGCCTTTTCGGTTGGAATTTTTCATCTAACACAAACCTGGGGTAGAATACAGCTTTGGCACAGTTTATTATGACAATAAGCAGTATCAGGGCGTTAAAGGCAGGCATGAGCCACAGCTTATAGTAATGAAAATAGGGAATGTCTGCTGCCAAAAAGGAAAAGATATCCAAAACTTCTCCGGTTACGGATTCTTTAAATAGCTGATTCAGTTCTAACACAATTACAAGCAAAACCACTGCGCCTGCAATGTGGCTTCTCTGCTGCAATCCGTCCTCAATCATCTGAAACAGTATGTGCCGCTCGTAAAAGGGCAGTTTTTTCCTGTTTTGAATGTAAAACTCCAGAGCGCTGCTGTACTCCTGGTCTTTGATAAGACCTATCAGCTCCTGGCGGGGGGTATTTTCTTCCATAACGTTCTCCTTAAAAATTATCCTAAATCAACAGCTAACGGCACCTTTCTAAGGTTAAAACCTTATTCATACGGGTAATTACCGGCTCAGATATCACAGAAACTATTATAAATATATCACTAACCTTTTGCTTTTACAATTATTCGTTCTGTATCAGGCTGCCTGTGCTTTCCTCTTGTGTAAATGCCAAAAAAATAGAAAGCACGCTCTGCGAACTCTCTATTGTCTTGAACAAATATGGTGACAGGAGAATACTCCTGCCACCGCATTCTGCATATTTGTTTTCTGTTTTTGATAACGATTGCGTTTCCGGCTTTGTTTTTACCGCAAATACCATTGACGGTTTCTTTCCCCTACCGTATAGACTGAATCTTTAATAGAATTATGACTTTTGATGTTCCTGACTTTCTGGGAAAACTTATCATCATTTCGGTTGTCCAGAATTTCTAAATCTTCTCCTGTGGGTGCCATGATGTCTCTCGCTCTTGAAATTAATTCTGATGTTCTGATACCGGGGTTATTTCTGATAAGTTCTACTACTACTGGTATGATTTCTTCTTCGGAATAACAACTCATTTTTCAGCACCTCCCTTTACTACATTATACAGCCATTCATTTGAAACTACAAGTCAAAATAATATTTTTTCATTGAACCGCCCCTATAAACAGTATGCGTCT
>JAGAIK010000335.1 GCA_017626625.1 Roseburia sp. | reverse complement strand
AGAAGCTACCGCTGCCATGTCTGCTGCGCCGCTTGCCTTCGCCACTGTTCCTGTTTGTTCCATTCTGCCGTTTTTATCATAGGACACTGCCACACCATCTGCTGCCGTAATTGCAGCTTCATTCACCTCGCCATGTCCGGCATAGCTGATGGATGAGACAACGGTGGAAATATCCTCCGGCTTGCTTCCGCTCATGGTTACCTTATTATCTGCCGTCACTGCATCTGCATTCAATACAAGCACAAATCCTTTCGGATTCTCGTCATTTGCGGGAAGAATCACCGTTTTCCCCGCTTTCAGATAACTGGTCTCTTTGTCATTGTTGATGGTCACATGATATAAGCCATTTTCATCGGCTGCCACGGTATAGTCCGTATAATTTTTCAGGCGGTTTACAATCACATTTTCCCCGTATACCACATGGGAATGTTCCGCCACATTATAAACGGAAGTATTGATTTCATCAATCGCATTCCATATTCTAACCTTATCCGCCTCCGTAACCGCAGAGGTGGGTGCAAATACATTATCAGGAATGGAAAACATCCGGTTAGAAAGTGCAATCGCCACTGCGTCTTTGTAAGTAACCTGGTCTGCATCGCTGCATGTCAAAGCCTGCGTGCCGTTACATTGATATCCTAATGCCTGAATAACCGTCCATGCGGCAAACTCACGTGTTGCTGTGGCATCCGGCATAAAAACAGGAACATCCTCAGGGTTATCAACTGCGGGAAGAATACCGTAATATTTAGCGGTTTCAATCTCTTTCCCATAGGTTGTCCCTTCCGTATCGCTATAGTAATATAGTAGTTCTTCCCCTAAAACATCCGTGTTTTTTCCCAGTTTCTCAAGCAGAATATGAATCCACTCGCCACGGGTATATGTAATATCCGAGCTTCCGGCAGCCACTACCTGAACGGTACAAGAATAAACACCGGAATCAATGGTCGCATGTACCGTTGTTGTCCCGGATTCTTTCGCCAAAATCACACCGTCCGAAGTAACTTCCGCAATTCCCGGTGCGTCAGAACTCCAGGTAACAGCTTTGGAGTTATCATTTAATGTCAGGGAGTAGCTTTCCCCTTTTATAATGGAGATTGCCTGGGTACTCAGATAGGGAGATTCCTGTGCATTGGTGTTAATGTCACCAGTTCCGCTGACCGTAATTTTACACTGATACGTTTTTTTGTTGGTATCGGTTACAGTCACGGTACATTTCCCCTCTTTTACTGCTGTAACCTTTCCTTTTTTCGATACTTTGGCAATTTTTTTGTCACTGCTCTTTGCGCTCTTAATGGTTGCTCCCTTAAGATTAATTTGTGCAGTACTTCCCTCATCAATATTCAGTGATTTATTTTTTAGATAAGGTTTCTTTACCGTTACCTTACACTGGTATGTTTTATTTCCTATCTTCGCCTTAATGGTCGCCTTGCCCGCTTTTATTCCGGTGACTTTTCCTTTGCTGTCTACCTTGGCAACTTTTTTGTTACCGGAGCTCCATGTCGCCTTGCCGGAATTTCCAATCACCTTAAGCTTTACCGTTTTCCCGGTGTAAATAACCGTTTTCGATTTGTTCATACCGGAACTTTTTACGGTAAGGCTGCATCGGTAGGTGGTTTTGCCCGCCTTTGCTTTAATCGTAGTCTTACCTGCTTTCAACGCTTTTACTTTTCCGTTTTTATCGACGGTGGCTACTTTCTTATTTCCGGAAGACCATGTTACCTTACCGGAAACATTGTTTAACTTTAACGTTTCCTTCTGGGTAGCAATCAGTGTCAGGGAAGTCTTATTCAGTCCCTGATTCGTCACAGTAACCGTAGACTGATAGACCTCCTTGCCAACCTTGGCGCTGATGACTGCCTGTCCTTCTGTCACTCCCGTCACAGTGCCTCCTGAAACAGTTGCTACTTTTTTGTTGTCAGAAGACCATTTCACTGTCTTTTTGGTCCCACTGACGGATAATTTCGTCTGTTCCCCGATTCCTATGGTCACGGCTGTCTTGTTGATTTTGGCTGTTGCCGCACTGGCATGGACAGGAAAGATTCCTAATCCCAACACCAAAACCATCAGAAAACACACGAAAATTCCTGCATGTTTCTTCATAACTAATTTTCTCCTTATATTTTTTTGCAGAATCCGGTTTCATATCACTTTTACGGGATACACCGTTCTCTGCCCAGTTGTTTAGTATACATTATTACTAATGTGGGTGTCAATATAAACTGTTACCAAAAAATGGGCATGCAGTTTTATTTCTACACGCCCATTATACAAGGATGTTTCTAATTCCCCAACAGCCAATCCAGCGCATTCAACTGCCGAATCCCTTCATAATTGGAATTTGCACCGATTTCATCTAGGGTAAGCAGATATTTCGGATAATGGTCTGCTATTTTTCTTAATGGATTTAATTCCCGTTGTAATGTATCTGAATCCAGGACAGTGGCTGACACCTGATAATATTCTATGGCATCTGCATTCATCGCCACAAAATCCACCTCGCCATCCGGCATTGCTCCCACATATACCTGATATCCCCGGCGTATCAATTCCAGATAGATAATATTTTCCAACAAGTGTCCCTGGTCTGCCCCTTTCTGCCCTAACAGGAAATTCCGCATACCAATATCCGCCAGATAATATTTTTCATGGGTTGTCAAATACTGCTTGCCCTTGATATTATACCGTTTTGCCTGATAAATCATCAGACTGTCCATAAGCCCCTGTAAAAATTTCTCCACGGTTTTTGCATCAATTTTTCTCCCCTGAGAAGTCATGGCTCCTGCAATTTTTCGTGTAGACAGAATATTTCCTACATTGTCAAATACAAAACGTATCACACTCTCCAACATCATGACATCCGATATTCTCTGTCTTGCAACAATATCTTTCAGTAAAATGGAGGAATAGATTCCCGACAAATATTCTCTGATTTCTTTTTCTCCCCCATTTAACTGAAATACATAAGGAAATGAACTGTTTTTAAGATAACTGGCATATTTCTCCATTTTTGTCATCTTCTTTTCTGGAAAATGAATCGCTAACCCCTCACAATACTCTCTAAATGACAAGGGCAGCATTTTTAATTCCACATATCGCCCGGTCAGCAATGTTGCCAATTCTCCTGACATAAAGTAAGCATTTGAACCGGTGATATAAATATCAACATTCTTTTTAATATATAAACTATCTACTGCTTTCTCAAATTGTTCCACATGTTGTATCTCATCCAAAAAAATATAATTCATTTTTTCCGGCAACAGCAGATTTTTTATATAATCGTACAATGCCCGGTAGTTATTTAAATGTTCGTAATCTAATTCTTCAAAATTAATGGCGATAATCTGCTCTTCTTCAACGCCGTGTTCCATCAAATAATCTTTATAAATTTCAAATAATGTAGACTTACCGCATCGGCGAATTCCAGACACTACTTTGATTAATTCCTTTTCTCTAAATTGAAGCAAAAAATCTAAATATTCTTTTCTATTAATTCGCAGCATAGGTACCTCCACGTTTCTTATTATGTGAATTATAATCCTTATTTATCCTTTTTACAACATTTTTGCGGATTTTATTCCGCATTTTAAAAAAGGACACCCGCCAAAGCGGGTGTCCCTCATTTCTATCCCCATATCCAATTATACCGGATAAGCTCCATTCTTTGTATCAGCAATCGTTGCGTCTACCTTTTTCTGCTGTGCCTCACGGTATTTGAAGAACTCAGTTGCAACCTGCGGGAACAGAGCGTAGGATAATACATCCTCGTCCTGCTGTTTCCACTGTTTCATCTCAGCTTCAATCTTGTCTAATTCCGGCTCAAGCAAATCTGCATATCTGCATGTGATTGCATTCTTCTTTTCCTCACCTAAAACCTTATCAACGATTTCCGGATTGAAGGGTTTTACTGTCTGACCATATTTTCCAAGTAATACGTCCTTGGTTTCCTTGGTAGCCACTTTGTATCTCTCGCCCATCAATACGTTGAATACAGCCTGTGTACCCACAATCTGGGAAGAAGGTGTAACAAGAGGCGGCTCACCCAAGTCTTTACGCACACGCGGAATCTCTTCGAGAACCTCCATGTACTTGTCCTCTGCATTCTGCTCCTTTAACTGGGATACCATGTTGGATAACATACCACCCGGAACCTGATACAGTAAGGTCTGGATATCTACGCCTAATACCTTCGGGTTCATAAGACCGCTCTTTAACGCTTCTTCTCTCAATGGACGGAAGTAATCAGCGATTTCCTTTAATAACATCTGGTCAAAACCAGGATCAAACTCTGTTCCGCGGAATGCCTCTGCCATAACCTCTGTTGCAGGCTGGGAAGGTCCCAATGCAAACGGAGACATTGCAGTATCAATGATATCAACACCTGCCTCGATGGCTTTCATGTAAGTCATGGAAGCTACACCGGAAGTATAGTGTGTATGTAACTCGATAGGAAGACTTGTGGAAGATTTTAATGCTTTCACTAACTCTTCTGCCTTATATGGAGTTAAAAGACCAGCCATATCCTTAATACATAAAGAATTTGCGCCCATGTCCTCTACTCTCTTTGCCATATCCATCCAGTACTCTAAGGTATAAGCATCACCTAAAGTATAGGATAATGCCACCTGTGCATGACCCTTTTCTTTGTTACATGCGGTAACAGCGGTCTGCAGGTTACGGATATCATTTAAACAGTCAAAGATACGGATGATATCAATACCATTGGCGATGGATT